>CBFDDP010000073.1:0-15826 GCA_965603595.1 uncultured bacterium | reverse complement strand
AAAAAGCCATCCAACCCATCAAGGGTCTGGATGGCTTTCACCTGGCATAACCCATTCTGATTTAGCCTACAGGTAAAGAGGGTGTTTGTCAACCCTATTGTGATGGCTTTCCCATGCCCGGCAGCACATTCAATAAAAATGATATTTGTCATTGACCAGATATTAGTTTTTATATATTATGGAGAAGTATTTCTATTTTTAAGAGGGAGGTAACTGCATGGCGGATTTCAAAGGAATGGCGGAGGCATTGATAGCTGGCAATGCAGGGAAAGTCAAGGAACTCGTGCAGGAAGCCATTGATGAAGGTGTCGTGCCCCAGAAAATTCTCGATGAAGGTCTCATTTCCGGTATGGAGGTTGTTGGGGTACGTTTCAAGAATTGTGAAATCTATGTACCCGAGGTTCTGGTAAGTGCACGTGCGATGCATGCAGGGATGGAAATACTCGAGCCAAAACTTGCAGAGACGGGAGCGAAGGCAAGGGGGATATTCGTTGTCGGTACCGTTAAGGGCGATCTTCATGATATAGGCAAGAATCTCGTTGCTATGATGGTGAAGGGTACCGGTTGGAAGGTTGTCGACCTCGGAGTTGACATTGATGCGGAGAAGTTTGTACAGTCAGCGATTGATGAAAGTGCGGACGTTATCGGTTTGAGTGCACTGCTTACAACCACCATGGTGAACATGAAGCAGGTCATTGAAATCTCGAAGAACAAGGACTGCAAGTCAAAGATAGTGGTTGGCGGTGCGCCACTGACACAGAACTATGCCAACGAGATCGGTGCAGACGGATATGCACCTGATGCTGCCACTGCCACTGAGGTGATAAGCCAGTTGGCCAGCTAATGGATTCTGCAGGATTAATTACCAAGGTCATTGAAGAGGAAGAGGGATGAAACACCCTCTTCCTCTTCATATAGTGACTTCGCATCGTTTTCCTGTAACATTGAGCATCATGTAAAATGTGTAGCGGCACTTCGTGCTTTCCTATTTTCCACACTCTGAGACGGGATGAGTAATGGGAAGAAAATATGTCTCCTGGAAGACCCTCCTCCGTGAGGAAATCATCTCCACACCGTGGATGAGCCTGTATCACGACCAGTTTGAAATGCCGAACGGCAAGAAGGGCAACTACTTTTACATGCATACGCGGGGAAGCGCCCTTACCATTCCCGTCACTGATGATGGAAATATCCTGTTGGTCAGGCAGTATCGGTACCTCACCGGCGATACCTCCATAGAACTACCCTGCGGAGGAATCAAGCAGGGGCAGAGTGAAGAGGAGGCGGCCCGCGCAGAGCTCGTTGAGGAAACGGGTTTTGAATGCACCAAGCTTAGGAAGGCTGGCAGGTTTATCCCCTATAACGGCCTTTCCGATGAGTTCTGCACCGTATATATCGCCCGGCAACTCAACTTCGTGGGAACAAAGCCTGACGAAACGGAACAGATAGAGGTTATGACTGTGGCGCCGGATGAGGTGAAGGCCATGATTCAAAAGGGAAAGATCCTTGACGGTATGACCATCGCAGGCTGGCTGCTTGGGTGCAGGTATCTGTAGTAAACCTGGAGATCACCGACTCGGGTAAGGTAAGGACACTCTGATACCGGTGTCAGACATCTACTTAATCACCCTGGCCATGAGAACACCAGTTATTCCTCTGATTTTATCTATACTTTTCTCACTAATCTCGCCGTCGATGTCGATGATGTTGTAGGCCAGATTCCCCCTCGAGCGGTTCAGCATGTCCACTATGTTTATCCGGTCATCGGCAAGCACGGCAGTTATCTGTCCCACCATCGCCGGTATGTTGCGGTTCGCAATGACCAGTCTCCGGTCACCCGTGATGTCCATATCGCAATCCGGGAAGTTGACGGAATTTCGTATATTGCCCCTTTCGAGGAAATCCCGTATCTGGGTAACAGCCATGATCGCGCAGTTTTCTTCAGCCTCTGAACTCGAAGCACCGAGATGTGGTATGCAGATGACTCCCTCTGTCTTCAGCAGTTCTTCATCGGGAAAATCCGTTATGAACTTCTGCACGATGCCTTTCTTCAGGGCCTCCTTGAGGTCTGCTGTATTGACGAGCCCGCCCCGGGCGAAGTTCAGAAGACGAACGCCCATTTTCATGATGGCGAAACGGCTGTGGTTGATCATTTCGTGTGTTTCATCGTTGAGGGGAACGTGCAGGGAGATGTAGTCAGAATCAGACAGAAGACTCTCAAACCCCCGTGCCTTTTTAATATCGCGTGAGAGCCCCCATGCAGACTCCACAGAAATGAAGGGATCATACCCCGTCACCTCCAAGCCGAGCGATGCGGCATCATTGGCCACCATGACCCCAACAGCCCCGAGTCCGATAACACCAAGCTTCTTGCCTCTGATCTCCGGGCCTACAAATTGTGATTTCCCCTTCTCAATGAGCTTGGGAACATTTTCTCCCTTACCCACGAGGCACTTGGCCCATTCTATGCCTCCCAAAATATTCCTGGATGTGAGGAAGAGACCTGCAAGTACCAGTTCCTTCACGCTGTTGGCATTGGCTCCGGGTGTGTTGAAGACCACTATTCCCCGCTCCGAGCATTTATCCACGGGGATGTTATTCATGCCTGCCCCAGCCCGTGCAACTGCTTTGAGAGAGTGCGGCAGCTTCATGTCATGCATCTTGTAGCTTCGCGCGATGATTGCGTCAGGGTGAATGATCTCTGAAGCGATCTCGTAGAGATCATGAGGCAACTTGTCCAGGCCTGCTGGGGAGATCTTGTTGAGTGTCTGTATCATGAACATGAGCCTGCTCCGTTCAGCTGTTTTCTGATTCGAATCGTTTCAGGAATTGGGCGAGTTTTTCAACCCCTTCAACCGGCATGGCGTTGTATATACTGGCGCGCATTCCCCCCACCGAGCGATGTCCCTTCAGTGTGACCAGGCCCTCTTTTTCCGCTTCCTGCAAACACTTTGCGGTGAACTCCTCCGTGGGAAGCGTGAAGGTGACGTTCATGAGAGACCTGGAGGGCTGCTCTGCGGTGCCTGTATAGAGCTGCGAATTATCGAGCACATCATAGAGCATGCCTGCCTTTTCCCTGTTTCTTTTTTCAATTACGGCAACCCCCCCCTGCTCCTTTATCCAGGTGAAGGTCAACTTGGCAGTATAGACACAGTAGCAGGGCGGCGTGTTGAAAAGCGAATCTTTGTCCGCATGAGTTTTATAGTTCAACATTGTGGGAGTCATGTCAAGGGCATTACCGATCAGATCTTCACGTATAATGACAATGGTCAATCCGGCCGGTCCGATGTTTTTCTGTGCGCCAGCATAGATGAGTCCGAATCGCGAGACATCGTACACTTCGGAGAGTATGTTCGAGGACATGTCGGCAACAAGGGGGACATCGCCCGTCTGGGGCAGCTCAGGGAAACGGGTGCCGTAAATCGTGTTGTTGGTGGTGATGTGCACGTAGTCGGCATCCGTGGAAAAGGGATTTCCGGAAAGTTTTGGAATATAGGAAAAATTCCTGTCCTCTGACGAGGCGACGATGTTGACATCCCCGTATCTTCGAGCCTCGGCGGCCGCCTTTTTTGACCATGAGCCTGTTATGATGAAATCGGCCTTTTTGTGCTTCTGAAAGAGGTTCAGGGGTATCATGGCGAATTGTGTGGATGCTCCTCCCTGTAGAAATAAAACCTTGAAATTATCGGGTATGCCCATGATGTCCCTGAGCAGCAGTTCAGCCTCCTCTATTATTCCAGAGAAGGCGCTTGAGCGGTGACTCATCTCCATGACCGACATGCCAGTCCCCTTATAGTCAAGCATCTCCTCCTGGGCCTTCCTCAGTACCGTTTCGGGCAGCATTGAAGGTCCGGCTGAAAAGTTAAAGACTCTTGCCATGCTGAATCCTCCTTGCAGATGGACTTCATTGAAGGTAGTAAAATACCGCCCCTGAGGCTACAATTGATGTATAAGATTGACAAAAAACTAACATTGTTAGGCGCCTAATATAGTGCACTTCATGGAAAGTGAAAAGCCGAAAAGTTGTATGTAGAGTGGGAAAAATGATCAAAGGGAAGGGTGTGATGCTCTGTATCAGACCGTCTCTTTGTCATAGAGTTTTTCAAAGAAGCGAAAGAGCCATTTAGGCCTGAAGAGAAGGAGTGCAATTGCTGCAATTGCTGCAATTGGGACGAAGACGGAGAGTGCATCTGCAATTGCAATAACCACGAGTATGAGAACCGCGATGATCTGCCACTGTGTACTTTTTTTCATTCTATGCTCCCTTCTCAGTACACTTTATCAGCAGCTATTGAAGCAGTCAATAGAAACAGACAAATGAGGACTGTCAGGGTATGGGGCAGGTTAAACTCATGCAGCAATAATTATCCTGATGAGCTCGATCCAAATCTCATGTCATACCGCACATTTGTACGAAGTATCGAAATACCTTGACAACAGGGGTATGCTTGTGCTAATTTTTGCAGGTTTGTGTAATTACTGTTGTACAGGCAAAAAGTGAACAGAAAGGATAGGTCGTTATGATTAATGTGTTGTTTGCAGCATTTGGACCCCAGGGCGGAGCTTCCGCACAGGGCCAGGGTGGCGGAAATCCCATGTCTCTCATTTTCATGATTATTGCGATATTCGCCGTTATGTATTTTCTCATGATCCGACCCCAGCAGCGTCAGAAGAGACAGCATCAGGACATGCTAGGCCAGCTGGGAAAGGGCGACAAGGTGGTCACGACAGGCGGTATTCATGGTACTGTCGCAGGTGTCAAGGACAACTCGGTTATTGTCAAGATAGCTGACAATGTGAAAGTCGAGGTGACCAGATCCGCAATTAGTCAGATCGTCTCTTCAAAGTCTTCAAAAACAACTCAGACGCAGACACAGGCGAAGAAAACTGAAGACAAGGACGAAGAATCTGGCAGCTGATTCTCATCCCATCTGTTAAATATCGTTACCAACTGAGAAAAATATGAACAAGGCATTTCGAATCCTGCTCGTTCTCATCGCAATCGGTATCGCTGTATGGGGATTCTCGTCCACCTATATCTGGTATTTCAGATATTCCAAGGAAGACCGGGCCCTTACCAATCTCACCGCTGAGAAGCTGGCGCAGTATCCCGAGGAGAAACGATTGCAGATCAAGGAGATGAAGACCCTCCGGGGACGGATCATCAACCTCGGGCTCGACCTGCAGGGCGGGATCTACATGGTGCTCGAACCCGATTACAAAGAGCTCCAGAGACGGGCAGGCAGGGAACTCACCCCCGACGAGATCAGGGATGCGATTCGGCAGGTCATGGAGATACTGAGAAACCGGATTGACAAGTTCGGTGTTTCGGAACCCTCCATAACGACACAGGGAGAGGATAGAATCGTCGTGGAGCTTCCCGGTTCGAAAGATCCCGATCGTGCACGAACCGTTGTCATGGGGCGCGGCCTTCTGGAGTTTAAGATTGTCGATGAGGTTACGACCGGGAATCTCAGGCGGGATATGTTTGACGATACCGGTTTGATCATTGATAGTTCGATCATTCCCTCAGGATCCGAATTGAAGTACTTCTGGTCAAAGAACAAGTACGATGTGCTAGAACGGAGAAGGGCGGTTGTCCTGTACGATGAGGTGCTGCTGGACGGCAGCACCATCAAGCGTGCGCAGGTGGCTACCGATCAATTTGGCAAGGCTGAAGTCATATTCGAGCTCAGCGCGGAAGGTGGGAAGCAGTTTGCACAGATTACAGAGGTCAATGTGGGGAAAAGGCTTGCAATCATCCTGGACGACAAGATCATGACCATGCCGGCGATCAGGGAACGCATCCCGGGCGGGCAGGTCAGGATCACAGGTGATTTTACCATGAAGGACGCACAGGATATCGCCCTCGTTCTGCGTGCGGGAGCATTTCCCGTTCCCCTGCAGATTGCGGAGCAGCGCATTGTAGGGCCCTCTCTGGGTGAGGACTCCATCGAGGCCGGCATTAAGGCAGCTATCGTGGGCTCCATTCTTGTGGTGCTGTTTATGCTGGCCTACTTTAAAGCTTCGGGTATCATCGCTGATATCGCCCTTGCGCTGAACATCTTTCTGCTGCTCGGCGTGCTTGCGTGGCTAAACTTTACACTCACCCTACCGGGTATCGCTGGTATGATACTCACCGTCGGTATGGCTGTGGATGCGAATGTCATCATATTTGAACGTATCAAGGAAGAGCTGCGAAGCGGAAAAACCGTGTCGGCTGCGGTACAGTCGGGCTACGAGAAGGCCTTTCGCACCATTCTCGACGCCAATATGACCACGCTCATCGCAACCTTCGTGCTCTCACAGTTCGGCTCAGGTCCGATCAAGGGGTTTGCGGTGACCCTGAGCATTGGTATTGTGATCAACATGTTTACGTCCATTTTTGTCACGCGACTTCTGTTTGCTATTGGAATTGACGCATTCAGGGTAAAGAAACTGTCTATCTGAGGGATTAAAAGAGGTTCTATGTTCAAGAAGGTTCTGAAGATCGTTCAGCACAGGAAGATAACCTATATCGTATCTGCGGCTATCATAGTAGTGGGCATTGCGAACATCGCCCTGCGCGGAGGCCTGAAAATGGGCATCGATTTCGCGGGCGGAAACATGATGCAGGTGTGGATGAAGGATGAAGTCACCATCGGTGAGGTTCGGGATGTCCTGATCGATACTGGTTATGGCAACAATGTGCAGAAGATTGCGGATCCGGAAAAGGACCTGTACATATTGAAGACCGCTGCCCTGGAACGCGATAATGACCGCGTTATACAGGAGATCACCGATGGGCTGGAAGAAGAATTCGGCAACGACAGGGTGGTAATCGAGAAGGTGGATATTGTTGGTCCGCGAATCAGTTCCTACCTGCTGAGGACATCATATATCGTAGGCCTTGTTGCCATACTCCTCATCCTTCTCTACACCACCTTCCGGTTCAAGTTCAGGTTCGGTGTTGCTGCCATATGTGCACTCATACATGATGTTCTCATCGTTCTCAGTTTCATCTCCTTTGTCGGCAAGGAGATGGATACATTCATACTTGCTGCACTGCTCACCATTATCGGCTACTCGCTGAATGACACCATCGTTGTTTTTGATCGTGTACGGGAGAACCTCAGGTCTGCCAAAGCCTTCGAAGATTATGAAAACACGGTCAATCTCAGCATCAATCAATCTCTCTCGAGAACGCTCATCACCTCAATTACCACACTACTCGTGGTAATCTCATTGTACGTATTTGGGGGAAATATTATGCGTAATTTTGCATTTGCCCTGATCGTGGGAATCCTCGCCGGTACGTACTCATCCATGTTTGTTGCATCAGCTATCGTGGTTGACTGGCACCGCCTGAAACCGGAAAAGATAAAAAAGGTGTAACGATAAGGAGAATTGTTATGGTGAAGACTAATGAGACAAAGACTGTTGAAGAGAAGGATGTTGATACCGTTCTCGCGGAGGATATCGATTTTTCGGGCACCATGAAGTTCAGAAACTCCCTCATGATTAAGGGTAAATTCGAGGGTCAGATCGAAGCCCAGGGTCATCTCATTCTTGGTCCGGACGCCATCGTGAAGGCAACCATCAAAGCCGGGGTCGTTACAAACTATGGCAAGATTATAGGAAACGTAGAGGCAATCAAGAAACTGGAACTTCTGAAAGGTGCCGAGCTCAACGGTGATGTCAAGACACCTGATTTTATCATCGAGAGCGGGTGCATTTTCAACGGCAAGTGCGCCATGAGCGCAGATTCCCATGGGCCTAAATCGAGCAGCGATGTCTCTGCAGTACCTACGGTAAAAAAGGTGGAGACGGCCGAATGACCCTACGAAATATGATACGGATCCTTACGATTCTCATCGTATCAGTCTTTGTTGTGTTACCCACCCTACTCAGTGCGAGCTTTCAGGAAGGGTACGATCTTTACAAGAAGGGCAAATACTATGAGGCGGAGGCAGTGCTGCTTCGCGAAAAGGAGTTAACCCCCAACAACCCCGATGTATATGCAGTTCTCGGGTGGTGTTATTTGAATACGGGCCGCTACAAGAACGCCATCGACATCAGTAATGAGGGTCTCGAGCTGAACGCCTATGACAGCCGTTTTATGACAACCCTCGGAAGGTCATACTTTGAGCTCAAGCGTTACAATGACGCGCTCGGTTATCTTGAACAATCAATTGCACTCAATCCGGAAAATTCCTTCAACTACTACTATGTGGGACGCTTGTACCTGGAGAGGGGGAAGTACATACTCGCCGAAACAGCCCTATCTGCAAGCATCAAGCTGAAGAGCGATCGGTATGTATTCTATCTGTTCAGGGGTGAGGTGTATGAGCGCATGTCAGACTACGGGGCTGCGGAAGAGGACTACAAACAGGCTCTCGCCCTGAAACCCAACGATCCGCGGTTGAAAGAAGCGCTCATACGGGTGGTGAGCAAGCAAACTGAAGAAACCTCTCTCGTCCAGTAATTAGGGTGACAGCTCATTTAATTGCGTAATTAGTTTCCCAAATTCTTAGAGCGATGAACATGACGGGCAACCGGACAGCTTCGGTCATCAATCACGGCTGCAAGCTCAATCAGTACGAAGGGGAGTCGATCGAGTATTCCCTGGAGAAGACAGGCTTTCGGATCGTCGATTTCAGGGACGATGTCAGCCCGGACGTTGTTATTGTGAACACCTGTACCGTTACTACCCGGAGCGATCGGAAATCGAGAAATACCATACTGCGTGCCGCTCGTGCCCTGGCAGATAAGGGCCTTCTCGTCGTTACCGGATGTTATGCACAGACAAACCCCGATGAACTGAAGGAACTGCAGGGAGTGGGCCTTGTTGTGGGTACCCGGGAAAAGGCCTCTATTCCCGGCATTGTTGCATCACATTTCAGAGATAGTACCGATATGCATGCTAGGTCGAAGGGCCCATTCGACTATCCGGTACCGGACACACCACACCGCTCACGGGTTTTCATGAAAGTGCAGGATGGATGTGATATGCACTGTGCATACTGCAGGGTGCCCCTGGCCCGTGGGAGATCAACAAGCAGTGAACCGGAGGGCATTATTCGTACATTGAACAGAGTGCAAGAAAGGGGTTACCGTGAAGTGGTGCTGACCGGAGTCAACATCGGGAGCTACGATTGGCACGGCAGGGGACTGTCTGACCTTCTCACCCTGATTCTACAGGAGACACCGGATACGCTCAGAGTCAGGCTTTCATCCATCGAACCTGCAAGCTTCAACGAATCGTTGCTCAGGGTGATTGCACATTGCCGTATCATGCCCCACTTCCACGTGCCTCTTCAGAGCGGTTCAGACCGGATACTGAAGCGTATGAACAGGCCTTGCGGGATTGCCGAGTATCTGTCGATTATTGAGAGGATTCGACGGGTGAAGCCACACAGCCACGTTGCTACGGACCTTATCGTCGGTTTTCCCGGTGAAAATGAAGAGGATTTCTCCCAGACTCTCAGAGCGGTCGAGAGCGCACAGTTTGCCTCTTTACATGTCTTCAGGTTCTCCCCCCGTGACGGTACCGCTGCAGCGCTGCTCAGAGACGAGCTGCCCCACATTCAGAAGGCGGAGAGGAGCAGGGAGCTCATTGAGCTTGGCATGCAGCTGAATCACCGTTTCAGAAAACAGTTCGAGGGAACGGTACGGGATGCTATTTTTGAAAGGCAATCCCGTGGATTTTGCGGCATCACAGACAATTACATACGGGTTATGGTTCAAGAACCCGACGTTAACCTCACGCGTTCGCTGCTACCGGTAAAAATTCTCCGCGCAGGTGTGGATGAAACGACCGGTACAGTGATCCGGCCCTAAAGGGGCGTTTTTTCGATCTTCAATACCTTGTACTGCTTTCTGTTGCTCTTCGCCCCGAGCTCGACCACATCACCAACCGATTTGTTGAGCAGGTTCTCGCCCATGGGCGAGGTGTAGGAGATGACATTCTTCGACGGCTCTGACTCCCACGGCCCGAGTATGGTGAACTTTTCCGTCTTGTCCTGTGACAAGCTGTTGAGCGTGATCATGGTACCCACGGAAACCACATTTGATTTAATATCTTCAAACTTGAGTATCTGGGCCCTGTTCAGGGATTCGGACAGGCTCTTGATCTGCTGTTTCAGGAATTCCTGCTTTTCCAGGGCGTACTTATACTCAGCGTTCTCACGGAGATCTCCCTTGCCCATTGCGATACCGATCTCCTTGCTGTTGTTGGGAATCTCCACTTCCATGAGATACTTGAGCTCGTTCTGTTTCATCTCGTAAGAGCGCTGTGTAACGAGAAGCTGCTGAGAGTTGTCCACACTCTCAATCTCGTCCTCGAACACGATGTCCGGAAATGCTGACTTGATGGCGAAGCGCATTTTTATGATGTACTCATCCTTGAGCTCATCGATGTTGAGAATGGTCGGCATGAGCCGTCGTATCTTTTTTTCGTCCGACCTCTTGATGTAATCGATGAGGAGATTGTCCCTGAAGACAAGATCAACGATGGTATTGAATAACTTTCGGTTCTGCACGACGTTTCTTTCGTTGATAAGCTCCCTGTTTGCGATTTCAAGCAGATGGGAGAGTCCCATGATTGTCTGGTCTAAATTAACCTTGAGGCCTGTTTCCGCACCCCTGATCACAAGATTTTTACTGATCCAGATGAACAGGTCACAGTACTCCCTGTAGTGTGACGTGACATTGGCAACGAGCTTATTGACCAGAGTGGTGTTTCCGGAGCTGATGAGTTCGTCAATGATGAATTTCATGGGATAGCTGTAGAAGCTCTTCACGAATAGTTCCGGCCAGTTCTCAGCGTGGCGTTTTATCTCCAGGAGGAAGCTCTTCTTCAAATCGTTTTCCGGAATCATGGAAAGATAGAGATGCAAATCCTTGAGATTGCCCAAGATTTCATTGAAATCATAGGCAAAGTCAAAGGGGAGATAGGAGTATGTCTTTTTCAGATTTTTAAGAAGGAGAAAGCTCTTCAGGCTGTTCTCATTTATATTATTCGGCGAGGCTATGAAACCGGTGAAGTAGCTGAGCATATCCTCGAAATACTCAGAATCAATGTCCCCGTGTGTGATAAACTCGTTGAAAAGATCGAACCGCCTATCGAAGTTCTTCTCGTTCTTGAATTTGTTGAATATGTCCTCGTTATAGGTGATGGGGTTCTTCCTGATGAAATAGGCGTCATTTTCTTCGGGAGAGATACCGAAATAGGGATTTTTCTTCAGTATGGTTTTTGCCTTGTTCCACCACCTCGTCCACTCCTTCTGCGTGAATATGCCCCTGAGCAGTTCATCCTTGAAGTCCTTGATCGTGGCCGAGTTGTTCTTACTACGGATGACGATTTTCAGACCTTCCTCCACGTCGTTAATAATTGTTTCCCGCAGCTTGGTCAAATCCTTGCTCTTCATGAGCCAGATGTGGTCTTCGGGAAGGATCTGGAGACAGGTGAGGGCCATCTGTAGCGTCATCCTGTGTTTCGGTTTGTCTTTGAAATCGATTATCAGCGTATCGTCCTTTATATCAACGCACTTCCCGATTCCCCATGTTCTGTGATACACGTAGCTTCCAACATCAAAGATGATGTGTTTTTCAAATACATCGATCGCCTGCTGTACATCCAGGCCGGTATCACGCAGGCCCGATTTCTCAATATAATCCTCGAGATAAGAATGTTCCTGATACTTGCTCGTGTAGCAGCTCACAAGCTCCTCACGCGCCTCCCGGTCGCGCGGAGTGTATTGCAGTATTTTCTTTAAAAGATCAATTGCTATGTCATACTCGCCCTTGTCTTTGTAATAGGGGACGATGAAGGAGAGAAGGAACCCTGATTTTTCGACACCTGCCGTATCGGCTATTCGTTTCTCAGTGTTCAGGAAGAAGTTGAGGTCCTCCGGTACGAGCTCAATGAGTTTCAACCACAACTCCTCGACAGGATTATACATCCCCTTCTTGAGGTATCTGAGAAGGGCCTTTTTATAGTAGTCAACCGCTTCCTCGGTTTGATCCCTCTTTTCCTTGATAGAGGCGAGTTTTCTCGTCAACTCGGCCTCGTCGTAGTCGATCTTGACAAGTCGCTCCCAAACGCCAACTAGTTCATCCTCGCGGTTGTCATTTGAATAACACTGGGAGAGTGCTTTCAGGGCATGCCTGTTCTCACCGTACTTCAATGTTTCACTGGCAAGGAATTCCACGATATTGAACCGTCTGTTGTCTCTGAAGAGATTGATCAGTTTCTCAACATGGCCCTCGTCAAGTGCCTCCTCTTCAAAGTTGAGCTTTCCGACGACATACAGCGCGATGATGCTGTTTGGCGTGTGGGTCAGATGCTCCGTTACAAGACCACGGATATCGGCCAGCTTCTCATCTTTTGAGGCTTGGGCGATGACTTGATCGAGATCGGTGAAATTCTTTATTATGTAGTTGTTGAGTGTTGCTCTGGTCCACTTTTCCTCGTTCAGTAATTCAGATAGTTTCTGTACAACGTCAACTGCCATGTTACTCTCCAAATGTTATGTATGCCTACTTAGTAAGGTAATAATACAATCTCCGGTAATCAATATCGAGCTCAGTATGTCCGAAACCTTACTCCATGTACTGGGAGAAGATTTCAGAGTCGATTTCGTTGATCCGCCCGAGGGATTCCTCGATTTCCTTCTTGCTTCCGCCGACGATCTTGAGAGAATCGATGAGCCAGAAGTAGTGGTTGATGAGTTTCGGTTTGATATAGTCTCTTCTCTTCTTGTTGGTCGAATACTCAGCTTCCAGTTTCCTGATCTCGTCCCGAAGCTTTTCGATCTCCCCCTTCTTTGGCTCTCTCTTGACGTTGAATGCCCTGCTCAGCTCAGCGATGACGGGAATCCAGTATATGGATGTATCAGGGTTCCTGATCTGCTGCACCGTTTTCGCATAGATCATATGTATGAAAGGCGATTCAATGCAATCCAGTTCGATCAGCCCCGGGTCAATGAAGAAAGCCTCGCGGAAGAGTACTTTGGCTTTGGATGTTTCATCGATGCTGAAATAGCAGTCACCAAGCTTCGAGAGAAGTGAGGGATCCTCTTTATCAAAGCTTCGAGCGTACTCAAATATATCAATCGCTCTCTCAAAGTTGCCGAGCTTCTTGAAACAGTCACCTATCTGAATGAGAATTCCCGTATCAGGTGCAACACCCTCATTGTAGGCTTGTGTAAATGACTCTATTATATCACTGAATATGTATTTCTGTATGGCCGCGGTTGATCGTCCATGCTTCACGCTGTTCTTGGTCATGAATTTTTCAAAGTCACGCCACTCTTTGAGCAGAAGCCTCGCCTTGTCGTAGGGGTTGCTGTATTTTTTCAGCTTGTTTGCCCTGCCGATCCAGAAACGGGCGGCCCGAATCCCATCGGGAACACCGGGGTAGCCGGCGTTCTCGGCTATTATGTTTTCAAAGAGCGCGATTGCATCGGAAAAACTTCCCTCCTCGAGCAGTTTATGTGCCCTGTTCTGCTTGATGTAAAGGGGATCATCCTCAAATGTGAGCTGCCCGTCATTTTCCATCGAGTATGCATCCCTTTTGTTCTATCACTTATTGAGGGAAAGGAGGGTTGGATAGGGCATCCATCTCAACAGAATAGTAACACAATTGAAGAAAAATGTCGAGATGAAAGAAAGGTCCCACGCTGTGCCAGGTATAAAACATAATACAACACATGGTGAATTTATAAGCATATACTGTATACTTGATTAATGGGTTTTTATATGCGCTGAGGATGTGGCTCTCAGGGGTATCAGGTACATCAGAAAAAGGGTGACAGTCATGGGAAATATGGATTATGTCATTATATGATAGTTTGTCATCTTTAGCAAAACCTGTCAATCCAAGTTTTATATTTTTTACAGCCTGAAAAAAAGTAATGCGCTCAAGGGAGCTGTCGACTATAAAAATAGGTGTATTGTTCAAAGGGGCTTGCGGGGAGAAACGATGAAAAAGAGAATACTTGTATTTTTTCTTATACTCGGTATGATGGTTGCCATACCCATCATTATTTTTCCCCTCAATACATCGGTTGAGGATGCGCAGTTCAACCTCGCTGTAGAGTTGTACAGAAAGGGACAGTATGCAGATTCAATAGCCGAATTTGACCGTCTGCTTACAGATATAAGGACGAAGAAGTACGGGGATGCCTGTTATTTTTATCGTGGACATAGCTACCTTGCCATGAAACAATATGGAATGGCCCAGGAGCAGTTCGGGCATGTCGTCGAATCCATGCTTGGAAGCAGTTATTACGACCGATCACTCTATCAGTACGGAAGGACCGAATACCTCCTCGGGAACTATGAGGCTGCGATTACTGTATTTGATGTATACAGTGCCAGTTACCCGACGCTGGACTATGCGGACAACAGCCTGTACTGGAAAGGCGAATCCCTGCTGGACCTCGGTGAACGGGAAAGGGCAAGGGAAGCATTCGAGGATGTCCTGCACACCTATCCAACAGGCAATAAGGCCGACGCTGCACGTTTCAAGCTCAGGCTCATGGAAATCGAGGACGAGCTTGCCGCGCGGGAGCAGTCCTTCCCCGTGGAGCAGCCACTTCCGGAAGGTGCCACTCCTGAGGAGATTGCACAATGGCAGGCAAAGGAGGAGCAGTATCAGTCGGAAGTCAAGAGACTGAACGATCAGCTGGAACAGCTCCGGGCGGAGATCGACAGCCTGCGGGAGATGGGGGAATTGGCTGAAAGTGAAATGGAAGCCCGGATCGAGGAGAGGATGAAGGCTCTCGTCGCGTGGGAGAATATCCTTAAAATTAAAGAGGAAACGCTCACACACAAAGAGCTTCAGCTCGATAAGCAGTTCGAACGAATACAGCAAGTCAGTACAGAACTAGAGCGTATAGAGAATGAGTAGAGTACTTCTTCTGACGGTACTGCTTCTTGGCACTCCTCTGTTTCTTCTCTACCCAGCAACACTCACCAACCAGCACCTTCTCGCTACCGTTGATGACGATACGGGCAGGCTTTTCATGGCAACGCAGGGCGGTCTGGAGCATGTTGAAGGTGATGAACGGCGCCACCTGCTCTTCTTCGACCAGCCTCCCACAAGCTATACACTGATCTATCTGGATGATGATCTTTTCATCTTTGGCGGCGAAAGAGGGACCTTCAGCAAAAGGCCCGTAATAATCGGCAACTATATAGAGGCTGTATGGGGAAACGACCTCATCAGGGTAACACAGGTTGTGCAGTTCGTTCAACGGGAGGGAACGGGGTTCGAGGACGGTATTATCCTGCGTTATGAGATAGAAAACCGCACGGCGAGCAATGTGGAGGTCGGTATTCGGGTTCTCTTCGATACATATCTGGGAGAAAAAACCCCTTTTCATTTCTCGCTTGCTGACAGGACCCAACTGGAATATGAAACCGAGTTTGACGGTTTTTATATTCCCCCTGCATGGGAATCACGAGAGGAGAATAGGGAAGGACCCTGCCTCAGGGGGGTACTTGATGGCCGCCTTGTAACCCTTCCCCGAAAAGTAGTCTTTGCGAATTATAGATCACTTCTTGAACAACCGGTACTGTACAGAGTTATGAAGAACCGCCGTTTTCACAATTTTCCCTATTCTAGAAATGACAGTGCAGTCGCGCTCTACTTCGGACCTGAAATACTCGAGCCGGGTGACCCGGCAGAGTTCAGTACCATAGTGGGGCTTTGCGGTGAAGGGGAATATGTACTGGGGGGCCATGAAGTGATATTCGAAGAGAAAACGGTGCTCCCTCCGCCGAAAACCGGCCCCCTGGCAGCGGCCAACCGTGAAGAGATAGAACAGCTCCTGAAGGACAT
>CBFDDP010000072.1:0-16092 GCA_965603595.1 uncultured bacterium | reverse complement strand
GGGCAGGGAGATCGTTCTTCAGGGTTGAAGGATTTAGTGATGTGACCCCATAATTCTTTTAATTGCATATCGACATTCCAGCCAAATAGCGTTATTTTAAACGAAATTTTTACATCAAGGAAAGCACATGGAATACAAGGTCAAGGATCTAAAGCTTGCTGAAAGCGGGAAATTAAAGGTTGAATGGGCTGAGTCGAGAATGCCCGTTCTCATGCATCTCAGAGAAAAGCACATAAAGGACAAGCCCCTCAAGGGGCAGCGCATAGCAGGGTGCCTGCACGTTACCAAGGAGACCGCAGTACTGGTCAAGACACTGGTTGAAGCCGGAGCAGAGGTTGCCTGGTCGGGATGTAATCCACTGTCCACACAGGATGATATTGCGGCAGCACTGGCCGCCGATGGAATTCCTATCTTCGCGTGGCACGGCATGAGCGTGGACGAGTTCTACTGGGCCATTGAGAAGACCATTGATATGAAGCCCACCCTGACCCTCGACGATGGGGCGGACCTCATCAACACCATTCATCAGAAACACACAGATCTGGCCAAGGAGGTCATTGCGGGTACAGAGGAGACGACAACCGGTGTGCACAGGCTTCGTGCAATGGCGAAGGCCGGCGCACTGCTCTATCCCGTCATCGCTGTCAACGATGCGGAGACCAAGTGGGATTTTGACAATGTCTACGGTACAGGGCAGTCATCGATCGACGGTATACTGCGGGCAACCTCAATATTGCTGGCAGGTAAGAACTTCGTGGTCTCGGGGTACGGCCACTGCGGCAAGGGCTGTGCGGAGCGGGCACGCGGTATGGGCGCGCATGTAATTGTCACCGAAGTGAGCCCCACACAGGCGCTTAAGGCCATGCTCGATGGCTTTACCGTCATGCCCATGGAAGAGGCGGCGAAAATTGGAGACATCTTCATCACCGCCACGGGCATGAAGGACGTTATCGTGAAGCGTCACTTCCAGAGTATGAAGGACGGAGCCGTAGTGTGCAACACCGGCCATTACGACTGTGAAGTCAATCTGAAGCAGCTCGGGGAGCTTGCCAAGTCAGTGAGGGAAGTCCGGCCGAACAATGAGGAGTATGTACTGGCCGATGGCCGTCATATTTTCGTACTCGCCAAGGGAAGACTCGTGAATCTCGCCGCTGCTGAAGGCCATCCCTCTGAAGTCATGGATATGAGCTTCGCCAATCAGTTCCTCTCACTTATTCGCTGCGCACGGGAGGGTAAGAATCTCGAAGTCAAGGTGTATGACATACCCCTGGAGCAGGACCAGGAATTGGCCCGCATGAAGATCGAGACCATGGGAATCAGCATCGACAGGCTCACCAAAGAGCAGGAAGCGTATCGTGACGATTATCTTGCAGGCACATAGGAACTAAGGGTAGATAAAAAACGTCATCCGTTGTAAAATCAGGAAAAAAAGCTAGGGGAGGGGAACGTGTTCCTGAAAAGTATTGCTATATATGGATTTAAGACGTTCGCTGAAAAAACATCTCTCCTCTTCAGACCTGGTGTAACGGCAATTGTCGGCCCCAATGGCTGCGGTAAGAGCAACATCGTCGATGCCATCCGCTGGGTCCTCGGTGAGGCGAATGCGCGGTCTCTCCGGGGCGAGGTCATGGAGGATGTTATCTTCTCCGGGTCTGACGAGCGCAAGCCCCTCGGTGTGGCCGAGGTCGCTCTCACCATTGTGAATGACGATGCACTGCTTCCCATTGAATACTCTGAGGTAACGGTAAAACGGAGGCTCTACCGTTCGGGTGAAAGCGAATTCTTCATAAATAAAAACCCTGTTCGCCTCAGGGACATACACGAGCTCTTCGCCGACACCGGCATTGGAAAATCTGCCTATTCCATTATGGAGCAGGGTAATATTGACGTACTCCTCTCCAACAAGCCCGAAGAACGTATGCTCATCTTTGAGGAAGCGGCTGGTATCACCCGCTACAAGATGAAGATACGCGAGTCCCACCGTAAACTCACCGCAACAGAGGAAAACCTTGTAAGGCTGGACCTCATCATTAACGAGGTGAAAAAGGACTATAAGAACCTCGAGCGGCAGGCCGAGAAGGCCCGTAATTACCGGAAGCTCAAGTCCGAAGAGATCGAATATGAGAGGCTCTACAACTATGGACGGGTTCACAGTCTGCAGTCTCAGGTCGTGCAATACGACGAGCGTCTGAAAAAGCTCATGGATATAAAAAAGAAGCTGAACGGTGAAGTGGGTTCACTCAACAGGCGGATTAAGCAGGCAATTGAGCGGGTGCGGAAGATTGAGGGCGAAATAATGGGCATCAGGAATGAGATATACAAAAAGGAGGCTGCCCTCGAAACAATCGATTCCAAAGTACGGCATGCAGGGGAGAGGATACAGGAGATCGAGGATGAGATCGTTAAGAAACAGGCCGTTATCACGGATTGGACAGAGCGGCAAAAATCAATTGAAAGGCGTATAAAAGAACTCGAAAAAAACATAGTTGAAATTCAACAGCTCAGGCATTCACAGGAAGAAAAACTGAGCAGCTATCTCTCCGAGGTGAACCACCTGGGTGAGATGATCGAAAAGAACAGGGAGCGAATCCAGGACAATATCAGTACCATACATGATCTGGAGGGTAAACTGGAGGGTCTCAGGGAAGAGTTGACCGGTGTCATTAACCGGCTCCTACAGGAGATCGATGAGGTAAAACAGCGATTCAGTGGCAATGAAAAGAAGAAGAACGACCTCGTTAAAAAGATACACGGTTCCCTGGGAAGGATTGAGAATTTACTTAAATACCACGGCCACAAACTGCGGGACCTGGAATACTCGGTATCGGAAAAGGGGTTCAAGCCGCTCGTGCAGGAACTGTACGCCGAGATTGAGGAGATCAAGAATCGGGCTTCCGACCTGCGTGGCGACTTCGATACAGTCATCGGTATTCAGGACGATCTGAGCCGCGTTTTATTTGGAAAAGAGGGCCCCCATGCGAGAAAACAGGAGCTCGAAGGTGAAATCGATCTGTTGCTTGGGCAGCAGGGAGAACTGAAGAGAGAGAATGAGGTGCTTGCCGGGGATAACCGAAGCAACAGGGAAAAGAAGGAAAACTTTGAGGAGCTCATCGGCGGATTGCGCCCTGAAATTGCAGCAAACAGGGTGCAGGAGCAGAACTACGGAGAGAATCTGACGAGGCTGAGGGGGGAATTCGCCACAAGTGAGGAGCATCTTCAGGATACGAAGTTTGAGATAGGCCTCCTGCAGGAGCGTGTGGAGTCTCAGCAGGAAGAGATAAGCCGCCTTTCATCGGAGCGAAAGAACCGGGAGAGGGAGCGGTCAGTCCTGACTGAAAAGACGAAGCAGCAAAACAGCCTTATCGAGCGGATCTTGAAGGAAATTCAGCGTAAAGAGGCCGATGTTGAAAGGAAGAATAGAAAGATAGATGAAACCACTTCCAGCATCGATTCCCTGGAAATAAAGAACGCCCAGCTCACATCGAAAATCGAGAGCATATACGAATCCTTTAAGGAGCGATACAGCCAGTCACTCGAACTCTTCAAGCCCGAGCGGGAAATCAATGTAAGCAGAATCAATGAAAAGCGGGTCGAGATACGAAACGAGATAGCAGCTCTCGGTCAGGTCAATCCCATGGCCGTCGAGGAGTTTGAAGAGGTCAGCAAACGGTACGAGTATCTTTCTGCACAGCGGGCTGATCTGGACAAGGCAAGAGTTGACCTCAATGTCATTGTTGCAGAAACCCTGAAGACCTCGAAGGACCTCTTCATGGAGAGTTTCGATAAGGTCCGAAACAACTTCAACAGTATTTTCCGGAGGCTCTTCAGCGGTGGAAAAACTGACCTGTACCTCACCAATGAGGCGAATATATTTGATACGGGTGTGGAGATTCTCGCCTATCCGCCCGGAAAATCACCCAAGAGACGGTCGCTGCTCTCGGGTGGTGAAATGAGCATGACTGCCATCGCGCTTCTGTTCTCCATATTCATGGAAAAAGCGAGTCCCTTTTGTATGCTCGATGAGGTCGACCACGATCTGGATGAGGAGAACGTCGTCCGCTTTCTGAAATTGCTCAAGGAGTTTACCGAAACGACACAGTTCATTATCATAACCCATAACCGGAGGACCATCGAGTTTGCCGACGTGATTTATGGAGTGACTTCGGAACAGCTCGGGGTTTCCAAGGTTATATCGCTCGAGCTGATGGAGCAGGCGGTTGAATGATTTTATCGCAGTACTTCGCAGCAATGTCAAAATCATTGTTCCAGCCGCTGTCATAGTTATCGTTCTTGCCATTGTGATCGGGGTTATTGTCGGCCTGAGCGGCCGGTCTGAAGTGGAGGTGAATGTTGAGCTCCGGTTCCGTGAGATGGAGCTGGACCGTGATGAAACAGGCCTGTTGATTCCGGGTCCTGTTGTCCCGCGCCTGTTTGATGAAGATGCACCGGAAACCTTCTACCTTGAACATCATCCGGAGTATATCGAATCATTCGAACTTATGCAGGTAAGCGTTTCCGAGCTTATTGAATACCGAAAGCGCGGTGTGGAGGTGCATTTCAAACCCTTTCAGATTGAGAATGAGGAACTCGATATCCTCACTGTGAAGGACGAGCTCGCCGAACCATGAGATATTCTTACGGTGCGATTTTCACTTTTTTCCTGCTGATCGCTCTTTTTATTTCACTACCCCTTATGGCGGATCAATCGATTTTCATCGATCCGGAAAATCCTCCTGAAGTTGTTACGGTACAGTTAGGGTCCGACTTCAGCCTCGCCCTGGAGGGCACGGGATGGTATCTTAACCGATATGACCGCTCTCTGCTCTCATTCAGGCTGCGTAGGGTTGAGTCTTCTTCAACAATCTTTGTCATGCATAGCCTTGACGAGGGAACGGCAAACCTCGTGCTCAGTTTGAAGAAGCTTGATATCCCACTGGTTGTCATGATCGTGCGGGAACCTGAGGATATTGAGGAGAAGGGGATAGGCCTGCATGATGAAGAGCTCACAGAAAAGGCACAGCAGGAGAGTGGAGAAGTCCCCTCCATATCAGAAAAGGCAGAGGCACTGAGAGAGCGTGGTCTTGTTGAGGAAACACCGACACGCAAAGACGAGGTGGCGCAGGCCGAACCCGATGAGGATGAGCTCTACTACGTGGATGATGACAACCGCATCGTAAAGGTACCGCGTGCACATGAGGAAGACTTTTTCAGGAAAGGGCGGCGTTACTACCAGAAGGGGGAGCATGGGAAGGCCCAGACAGAGTTGCAGCTGTACCTGAGCAGGTGTGAAAAATGTGCAAAGGGGGATAGTGCACGCTTACTGATTGCCGACATTTCATTGCAGCTGGGAGATGAAGAAGGCGCACTGGCACAACTTAGTGAAGTGATCGAATCGGGGAAAGAGGCGGCTGTGCTTTCGGCTCTGGGTATACGAGCCGACCTACACAACAGTGCTGAGCGCTTCGGAGACGCACTGGCTGATTATGAGAGTATATACAACAGGGGAGGCGGCGGTGATGAGCTCGTGCAGCGGCTTGGCGACATCAACTATGCTCTTCACCATGAAGGGGAGGCTCTGCGCTGGTACGAAGAGGGCATTGCGAAGGGGGTGGCGAGTGATGAAACGATTTTCCGGGTCGCCACACTCTATGACAGCCCAGGTGGTGCACGGGACATCGAAAAGGCCTACGAGTATTACAGGCTGATCACCGAAGAGTATCGGTCTTCCGTGCACTTTGAAGCTGCTCTGCAGAGGGTGCAGTTCTTTGAGAACCATTTTTTCAACTATTATTGATACTCAGGTTAGATATTGACATGTACAGGGGTGAAGGATATTTTCTAATGACCAATAGCATCACAGGAGCAATGCCTTGCTGAATACCCTGTCAGGAAGATTGTCGGACGTACTGAAAAAGATGAAAGACTGGGGGAGCCTCAATGAGAAGAATATCAGGGAGGGTTTGAGGGACATCAAGCTCGCTCTCCTCGAGGCTGACGTCAACTACATGGTGGTGAAGGAGTTCATCGACGGGGCTACCACCGAAGCTCTCGGAGAAAAGGTACTGAAGAGTGTTACACCGGCACAGCAATTTACCAAGATCGTGCATGACTATCTGATGAAAATATTGGGAGACACGACACACGGGCTTGAGGTTGGAAGCGGTGGTATCTCAAATCTCATGCTATGCGGCCTGCAGGGTTCGGGGAAGACCACGACAGCAGTGAAACTTGCACGTTTTATAGAGTCAAAATACAACAAGAAGCCGCTCCTTGTGGCAGCCGATGTATACCGCCCGGCTGCCATACAACAACTTCAGCTCTTGGGAGAAAAGAACGGGATTCATACCTTTACCCTGGAAAAGGAAAAACCTGTCAGGATCTGTACAGAAGCGGTAAAGTTCGCCCGTGAAAACAGTTACGGCGCTGTACTGGTTGATACCGCCGGCCGGCTTGAAATGGACGATGAGATGATGCGGGAGCTCGATTTCATTAAAAAGGCTGTACGATTCCACGAAATCCTTCTGGTTGCCGATGCGGCAACGGGACAGGCTGCTGTTAAGATTGCACAGGGTTTTGATGAGGCGATCGGTATTACGGGACTGATCCTTTCGCGCATGGATTCCGATGCCCGTGGCGGTGCTGCCCTCTCAATGTCACATATCACCGGGAAGCACATCAAGTTTATCGGTACAGGTGAAAAGGTCGATGATTTCGAACAGTTTCACCCTGACAGGATTGCCGGACGCATACTCGACATGGGTGATATCGTTTCCCTCGTCGAAAAGGTACAGACCGATTTTAATTTAGAGAAGGCACAAAAACTCGAGAAGAAGATCAAGAAGGCCTCCTTTGACCTCAATGATTTTCTCGATCAGCTCAGGCAGCTTCAGAAAATGGGGCCTCTCGAGAATGTGCTTGAGATGATTCCGGGAATGCCCAAGAAAACCCCCGTCAAGGTCGATGAGGGGGAGCTGAAACGGGCCGAGGCAATAATCAACAGCATGACACCCCATGAACGTGCGCATTACAAGCTGATCAACGGCAGCAGGCGTAAACGGATTGCACTGGGGAGCGGTACCACAGTTTACGATGTTAACCGCCTGCTCAACAATTTTGATCAGATGAAGAAGTTGATGAAGAAGTTTCGAAGAGGTGGACTTCCCCGCGGCAATGCCCTGTCATCCCTCATGCAGGGTATGTGATGAGGGCACATGCCCCATTGCCACTGAGGAATTTGTGTCGCATGCCTGTCCCCGAAGGGGTGGGGAACTAGTCCTTTACAATTGATTAATGCAACCGTATATTAAGTGATAGATTTTTTCAGGAGGAACGGGGTGAGCGTTAAAATTCGACTAACGAGAATAGGAACGAAGAAGAGACCATACTACAGGGTAGTGGTCGTTGACTCGCGAAAAAAGAGAGACGGAGCGTACATCGAGAATCTCGGAGTATATCATCCCCTGGAAAAGGAGGAAGATGAGACAAAGCTTAATGAAGAGCGTATACGGGACTGGTTAAGCAAGGGTGCACGTCCATCACATACCGTGAGGGTTCTGCTGAACAAGAAGGGTATACAGGTAAAGTAGGTCAATTCAGAGGTTCAGGTAAAGGAGTGAGCTCATGCAGGAGAAAGAATTCCTTTTGTATATAGTGAAGGCTCTCGTTGATGAACCCGACGAGGTTGAAATACATGTTGTTGAAGGGGAAAAATCCACCATCTTTGAGTTGAAGGTTGCTACCCCCGATATAGGGAAGGTGATCGGTAAGAATGGCAGGATTGCGAAGGCAATTAGAACTATTTTAAACGCGGCTATTGCCAAATCCGGCAAACGTATCAGCCTCGACATACTCGGTTGAACATCCTCTGTTTATCGAGAATCCTCTTTCAAATTCTTAAGTATCTTACTATATTCAGCGCATAAAGAGACGGCAGAGTGCATGGGAATACCGATTTTCTCATCATTGGGAGAATAGTGCGCCCCTTTGGAATGAAGGGAGAGGTAAAGCTCCTTCCAACAACTGATCATATTGATCGGTTTCAGGGAATCGATTTTGTGTATCTGAATCGTACCGGGCAATATGAGAAGGTAGAGGTTGAAAACGCTCGAATTGTGAAGAACGCGGTGATCCTGAAACTCGTTAATGTCGCGACCCGAGACGATGCTGAGAAGCTCAGAAGCAGCACCGTATATATCGACCGCGAGCATGCTGCACCTATTGATGATTCAAGCCATTACTACTATGATATACTGGGCTGCACGGTAAAAACGATGCAGGGGGATATTATCGGCAAGGTATTCGATATTCAAAATGCCGGAAGCTGTGATGTGTACTGTGTGCGGCCCCAGAATTCCCCCGATGGTGAGGTGCTGATACCGGCTGTACGGGATATTGTGAAGAATATAGATACCATCAAGAAGGAAATTCGTATCGAAGCTGTTGATGGATTGCTGTGACGAATGGTTTCCACACATGTGTTTCACATACTGACACTTTTTCCCGATACCGTTGGGTGCTTCTTCGGTGAAAGTATCATCAAGCGGTCGATCGAGAGGGGGATAGTCGCGGTCGAGCTTATTAATATTAGGGATTTCAGCACGGACAAGCATCGAAAGGTCGACGATTATCCCTTTGGCGGTGGCAGGGGGATGCTTCTCATGCCCGACCCTCTTTTCAAAGCGCTCGAGAGCATTGATGAGAGGGGCCATGTGGTATATCTGAACCCAAGGGGGAGAGTGCTCGATCAGAGTCTTGTCCGCCGGCTCGCACTTGAGCCTGTCATAACGCTCGTATGCGGCCATTATGAAGGTATTGATGAGCGCGTAGTCGAACACTTTGTGGATGATGAGATATCCATTGGTGACTATGTCATGACTGGAGGCGAGATTGCCGCCGCAGTGCTGGTAGATGCGATATCCAGAGAATTAGACGAAACCCTTGGCAACAATGCTTCGAGACTTGAAGAGAGCTTCGATGCTACCGGCCTCCTCGAGTATGATCAGTACACGAGGCCATCGGAATGCAGGGGTATGAAGGTCCCCGAAGTACTTCTCTCGGGTGACCATAAGCGGATTGAAGAATGGCGAATGCGCAGTAGATTGATCAATACAATTGAGAATAGACCGGATTTGCTTGAACGCTGCGTTTTGACCGATGAAAGCAGACAACTACTACATGAAATAGAAGAGGAGAGGAAGGATGAACGTCGTAAACGAGATTGAAAAGGAATTCATTAAATATGATGAGCTGCCCTTTAAAATCGGTGACCTTGTCCGGGTGCATGTCAAAATAATCGAGGGGAAGAGGGAAAGAATACAGATATTCGAGGGATACGTTATTGCAGTAAAAAACAGCGGTAACCGTAGAACATTCAGGGTTCGCAGGGAGTCGTACGGCATCGGTGTTGAGCGCGTGTTTTCTGTCAACTCACCCCGCATTGAAAAAATTGAGGTGGTCAGACATGGTAAGGTGCGTCGGGCAAAACTCTATTATCTTCGAGGCAGAGTGGGGAAAGCTGCGCAGGTAAAACAGTTCATCAAGTGATCCGGTCATTTCAAATCAGAGTGAGGGGCCTTGTTCCTGTTTGAAAACCAGTCCATGTGCGCTCTAGAGAACACAGTTCTCTCGCAGGGGTACGGCAGGATAGCTGGGATGGACGAAGCCGGGAGAGGGGCGCTGGCCGGACCCGTCGTTGCTGCCTGTGTCATGCTCAACCCTGCACAGATACCCGCCGGTATCAACGATTCAAAGAAGCTCACCAACAAGCGGCGTCGTGAACTATATGACAGGATCCAGGAACAGGCCATAGCTATTGGGGTTGGAAGGGTCGAACCTAGGGTCATTGATGATATTAACATATACAATGCCACCAAACTGGCCATGAAGAAAGCCTTAGGGAACCTGAGAGCACCTCCCGACTTTTTATTAATCGATGCTGTAAAACTATACGATATATCAATTAGCTCGGTATCATTACCCAAGGGCGATGAGAAAAGTGTGTCCATTGCAGCAGCCAGTATCATTGCCAAGGTATACCGTGATAACGTGATGATCGAATATGCTGACCGGTATCCCGAATACCGGTTTTCTTCCCATAAAGGATACGGCACCGCAGCTCACCGGGATGCGTTGAGAATGTACGGGCCGACTGAGCTGCATCGGTTCTCCTATATGCCGGTACGTGACGTGTATGAGATATGGAAATCAAGGGAACAACCCTGAATGAAACTCTTGGAAACCATTCGGATGCTCCAAGAATAGGAAGTATGCTCCGTGTCAGGGTCCTCAAACGTATTAACGCCCGTCATGTGCTTGTTCATTTCAACGGAAAGAACCATTTCGCACGGATTGCCGGCTCTCTTCCCTCCGACCTCTTTATCGCTCAGGTGCAGAAACTTTGGCCCCATCTTCAGCTGCGGTTTATTCGAGACCTCGTACGTAAAAATCAACCGCTCAATAATGAGGTGCTTTCGAAAATTCTTACCGGGAAAAAATCATTTATTCAAAAATTATTTACCTCCGATAATCTTGGTGAAGCCCTATCCGTTCTTGTCAAGGAGGATAGGAGGGAGATTAGGGCATCCTTGCAGCGGAGTATCTCCCAGCGTAGTATCGTTCCTTCATTGAACAGAGCGAAGGGGGTTACCGAATACTTCCTTCTGGAGAGCCTCCACAACTTCATGAGCTCTGATTCCTTTTATATCCTTCTCCCATTGATAGTCGGACGAAGACGGCACATGGCTGAGTTGGGGCTGGTGGGAAACAGGGAGAACGCAGGTCATGGTATCTTCCTCAATATCGAAGTCGACAGAGAAACAAGCATCGTCTTTACAGTGTATCTTGATTATGAGGCCATACACTGTACTCTTTCAACGAACAGTCCTGTTATTGAAGGGGTGCTGAGAGATAATATTCATATGTTATCGGGCGGACTCAGATCATTGAAGTACAACAGAGAGGTTCACATTCGTTTTGTACCCTATAACCAAGATGACCATAGTTTTCCCGGGTCTTTAAAAAAGATTGATGTGAAGATGTAGATGAGGAAAAAACGGGCAATTGCACTGAGGTATCGAAGCACGGATTCAGCCCCTCGAATTATCGCCAGGGGGACGGACAGGATCGCCGACCTCATAGTGGAGATTGCCCGGGAACATGGGATCCATATAGAGAATGACCCTCTTCTGGTTCAAACCCTCATGGGGTTTGAAGTGGGAGACTATATTCCGGAAGAGGTATACGAGGTGGTCGCACAGATACTTTCATTTGTGTATAAACTAAGGCTTGGTGATAGAGACTATGGAGATGCGAAAAATACGGGTTGATGAATTAAAACCCGGTATGGTGTTCGACAAGGCTGTTTATATCGATATGAACAACATACTTGTCGCGCCCATGGTTCCACTCAAGAAGGAAGATATTGACCGTCTCGTCAAGTGGGGTATTGAGGAGGTGGAGACTGCCGGTGTTATGATCAAGCAGGAAGAGGAACCTTCCTCTAAAAGGGAATCACTCAAAGACAAGGTGAGTAAGCTGACTGAGATGATGGAGAGCGGCTCTGAGGATGAGGAGGAGGGCGTCCTGTTGCCCGGCAGCATAGAGGACCTTTTCGATGAGCTGGTCTCCATGATTGAGGATATTTTCGAAAAGGTTCGAAACGGTGTTGGGTACGACAAAGAGATGATCATCGATGTTATCGATCGTCTTATCGAGAAGGTCAAGGAAGATAAAAACAAAGCCCTTACGGTAGCAGCAGCTGAACAAGAGGGCAAGTACATTTATACCCTGGCAGCCAGTGTTTCGATTCTTGCTTTGGTAACAGGCATATCTCTTGAGTATGGAAAACACCGTCTTATTCCCCTCGGTGTGGGAGCACTTCTGCACGATATAGGGATGGTCCGTGTTCCCAGCTATATAACCGAAAAAAAAGGTGCCCTATCAGGCGATGAGTACAACAGGATTAAAACCCATCCCATTTACGGTTATCGCATTATTACCAAAGAGCTCGGGCTGACCAATGAGATAGCAACAATAGCGCTGCAGCATCATGAGGCCTATGACGGAACCGGCTATCCGAGAAAATCGAAGGGCGAAGGTATTTCGGAATTCGCAAAAATTGTATCCATCTGTGATGTGTATGCTGCAATGACACACAAGAGAAGCTACCGGGATGAACATCTTTCCTACAATGCCATGAAGAATGTTCTGAGTGAATCGAACCGGAAGTTTGATCCGAATATTGTAAAGGCCTTTCTCTCCAATATGGCCATACACCCTATTGGAAGCATTGTACAGTTAAACAACAATGTTATCGGCAGGGTGGTAAGCGCGAATCCCGAACTTCCTCTCAGACCCAGGATTGAAGTCCTGGTCGATGAATTCGGAGACAGAATCAAAGGGGAAAAGTTCCTGGATTTGCAGGAACTCTCAGACCTCTATATAACGAAACCACTTTCAAAAACCGATTTGAAACAGAAGTTTAATGAATAATATAGAAAAGGGGATGCAGGGAGAGGAGATTGTACAGAATTACCTCATCGAGGGGGGCTATCGAATACTTGAGAGGAATTTCAGGTTTCATCACCGCGAAGTGGATATTATCGCGGCAAAGGACGATATTCTGGTTTTTGTCGAGGTAAAGTCACGGAAGGATGGGGATTTCGGCCGGGGATTCGAGGCCATTTCAGACATGAAGAAACGAAACATCATTTCAGTAGCCCGGTATTATACACAGAAGAAAGGGCTGCAGGATTGCAATGTTCGCTTCGATGTTGCAAGCCTGGACAGGGGTACGTTGCAATACTTTGAAAACGCGTTTCAAACGTAATACGGAATACCATGAGTAAGCTGAGAACGAAAAAGCGTGTTAAACATCCTCCTGTAAAGGAGAAGATCGACCTTAATGTGCTTCGTAAAAACAGGATCGAACAGCTCAAAACAATGATTAACAATGAGGACTACCTGACAGAAGCTGTAACGAAACTCGCCAATTCACTCACCTCCGGACTCATGAAATAACACATTCACTTGCCGAAAACAATAAATCATGGTTTATTAGGGTGAGGAGTATTCACTCTTCCCGGAGAAGGAATTTGAGTAAAAATAATAGCAGAAGGTACAAGCGGTACAGGAATTACAAATCGAAAAAAGGAAAAGGGCCGCGTCTCATCTGCCCTATATGCAACCGTCCACTCAATCTAACCATAACAGCCATTGAGCATCAGGAGTCGGGAAAGAAGGCACATTTTGACTGCATACTGAAAGAGCTCAAGAAATCCTATCAGCTCAATCCCAAGGAAGAGATGATCTATCTCGGAGGCGGCAGTTTCGGCATCATTGAAAGGGTGAAGGGAAAAAACACCTTCGGATTCATCATTAAGAGGCGTTTTCAGTATGAGAACCGAGACCAATGAAAACCCATTGAAAACAATAGTCCCTCAGTAACTGGCATGCTCCTCCCGCAGCATTCAAGTCTGCACTTATAATTTACTGCATACCTGAAACAAATTGTTTCCGCCCTCTGTTTATACTGGTAAATGTTCTGCCGTCTCAAATCAGCAACGGTGCTTGGAGTCGATGCCTCAATCATCGAAATCGAGGTTGATCTGAAAAAGGGCTTGCCGCTGCAGTCGATTGTCGGTCTTCCAGACACGGCCGTTAAAGAGGCCAAGGAGAGAGTAAGCGCCGCAATTCGAAACTCAGGCTATCAGTTCCCACTGGGCAGCCTTACCATCAATCTCGCCCCCGCCGACCTCAGAAAGGTGGGCTCTATCTTTGATCTGGCCATGGCTGTCGGTGTATTGCTGGCGAGCAATCAGGTCCAAAGGAAAAGGGAAACCGAGCATTTCATCTTCATTGGCGAGCTTTCACTTGATGGCACACTTCGACCTGTGAAGGGAGTGCTCTCCATTGCAGAAAAGGCCCGGGAAGAGGGAATTGAAACAATGGTGTTTCCCGCCCAGAATTATCACGAAGCTTCCTTGGCTTCCGGTCTCTCTCTGTGTCCTGTTGAACGTCTATGCGAAGCGGTTGAAGCGTTGTGTGTAGAAAAGGGCGCAAACCCGCCCAGGTACGCGAACACCAACCTGAACGTAACAAAGGGGGATGAAGAGGGCAATAACACCGATTTTTCCGACGTCCGAGGGCAGAACTATGCTATAAGGGCCGCAAGTGTTGCAGCAGCCGGTGGCCACAACATGCTCTTCATCGGTTCACCCGGGTCGGGAAAAACTATGATAGCCATCCGCATCCCGGGTATTCTGCCCCCCATGTCGGAGAATGAGTCACTGGAAACGACCAAGATATACAGTGCTGCCGGATTGCTTAGTGCACAGGAGGGCCTTATCAGTAAGCGTCCCTTTCGAATGCCTCATCACACGGCATCGGATGTGTCCATAGTGGGTGGCGGCAGAAATCCCTTTCCTGGAGAGATTACGCTGGCTCACAACGGGGTTCTCTTCATGGATGAGTTTCCAGAATTTAGAAACAATATCATACAGGCCCTCCGACAACCTCTCGAAAATGGATACGTAACGGTATCTCGTGCTGATTACCGGTTTGTGTATCCGGCGCGGTTCATGCTCGTGGCATCCATGAATCCTTGTCCCTGTGGTTATCTCTTCGACCCTGACTGTGAGTGCCGCTGCAGCCGGAAACACATAAATAGATATTTTATGAAGATTTCGGGACCCATATTGGATAGGATCGATATACAGGTTGTGGTAAAGCCTCTGAAGCCCTACGACGTCATTGAAGGGAGGCCTGCGGAATCATCGGAAAGCATCCGGCATCGTGTACTGGTTGCGCAGCACATCCAGAGGGAGAGGTTCAGCAAGACTGGAATAACCAACAACTCGTCAATGACCATAACACTGATTAAACAGCATTGCTCGCTCAGCAGGACTGCGAGGAATCTCCTCTACGATGCAGCAGAGAAGTTTAGGTTGACCGCACGGTCATACCATAAGATACTACGGGTGGCGCGCACCGTTGCCGACCTAGACGCAAGGGAGGGAATTTCAGATGACGATCTGCTCGAAGCGCTGTCCTTCAGAGAAGTCGAACGTATTCTCTATGGTGAAAGGATACAAGAGGAAGAGTTGTCGTAAAATTAAAGCCACATCAATTGGGAGCTCTCTCCGTCAATTGATAGTCGATCATACTATTGATGAGAGCCAGGACTTCGATACAGGGGGCAAGCCGGTCATCATCCACACTGTCGATATGTATGGTGCCTATCTCTTCCATGTGAGATAGAATATCAATAACGGGCGTGGCCTTTATCGTGTTTGACGTCACCTGTTGAATGAACAGATCATCGCTTTCGATGTCGTCTCTGTTCGCTAGAACACGCTTGATGATGTCTGCAATAAGTTCTCTGCCCACTTTTTTCTTGCTCATTAAAAAGTCATCTAATTACGATATTTCTAATAAACAAGTATAGCACGTTTGCGTTAAAAAAATGGTCCGAGGCCACTTTTTTTCATGAATTTTATTGATATAATCATTATCATTCTGGTTCTCATACTCTGCATACGGGGATATCTGAAGGGTTTTATCAATGAACTCTTCTCCCTCCTCATTATAGGAGTGGGGCTCGTGGGGGCCTTTCTCTTTTACCGTCCGCTGAGCGAGGTATTCCTGGAATTTATGGAGAGTAGTGATGTAGCCCTGGTTCTTTCCTTTTTCGCTCTGTTCATACTCATATCGATATTTCTCATCATTATCCGAAACATAGTGGTGCAGTTTGTAGACCGTCTTAATCTGACTGATATAGATGCCCTTCTCGGTGTTATAGTAGGTTTGCTCAAGGCCTTGGTTCTCTGCGGTGTAATACTCGTGTTCCTCAAACATCATCCCGTTTTACGTATCGATGAGCCTATCGAAAGGTCTCTACTCTATCCCTACCTGGAACGAATTATCGTCGTACTTGTGTCGTTCTTTCCGGAAAGGGTTACTGTTTTTCTTTACAGAATTCTCGGAATAGTAGGGTAAATAAAAGATATCGCTACGCGAGGTCGAGTTTCCAATCCTTCAACAAAAAGAATCATAAATTTAGTTCAAATGAGCATAGTGCTGCGAACAAAAAAATAT
>CBFDDP010000071.1:0-16675 GCA_965603595.1 uncultured bacterium | reverse complement strand
CTCAGACAAAGGCATGAATGGCCCGTTCGAGCCTCATGGCCCGTGAGCCTTTGACAAGAACAACGTCACCACCTGCGACCTCCTCGCCCAGCCGTGCGCCGAGTGTATCCATATCATCGAAGTGAAGGACATGGCGATGTCCTTCAGCTCTGCACCGGGCAGCAGTGATCGAGGCCTTTTCACCGTAGGTGTATACGATATCAACCCCGTTTTGCAACACATCCCGTGCTACCTCTCTGTGATATCGGTCAGAACTCCTGGCGAGCTCGAGCATGTCGGCAAAGACGAAAATCTTTCTCCCCGCAGTCTCTATCCCTCCCAGATAGGAAAGAGAAGCGGACACGGAAAGGGGGTTGGCATTGTAGCTCTCATCCACAAAGGTTACGCCTTTCTGTCGGTAAATGAGACCTCTGCCCGATTCCCCCTTGAACGCTTCAATCCCCCTTTTTATCTCATCAATGGACAATCCAAAGTGCTTTCCCACTGCAGCAGCTGCAGTTGCATTGAGCACTCCATGGTTGCCAAGTACCCGCGCCCTGATTGTCCGCCCGCGAAGTCCGAACTCGGTGAAATCAACACCACTTCGTATGACACGATCGGGGAAGAGGTCGCCGCTCCTGAGACCGAAGGTCTCAATAGATGCCCTCACGCCCCTCTTCAGGATACCGGCATAGGGATCGTCCACATTGAGAAAGGCCGTTCCGTCACTGCTCAGGGACCTGAAAATCTCTCTCTTTTCACGCGCAATGTTCCGCACAGAGCCGAAATAACCAATGTGGGCCGGCCCTATGTTCGTAACCAGCGCACAGTCGGGTTGTACGAGACCTGCAAGATAGGCGATCTCTCCTGGGTGATTGGTTCCCATCTCCTGCACAAGAATTTGCGTGGTGCCGTCAATGTTCAGAAGGGTCTTCGGTACTCCGATGTCGTTGTTGTAGCTCTGGATACTTGCAACCACCCTGAACTTCTGTGAGAGCACCGAGTGAACGAGACCCTTTGTTGTTGTCTTTCCCGCCGAACCCGTAAGGGCACATTTGGTGAGGCTGAATCTTCGCACATAGTTGACGGCCATGCTTCCCAGGGCCTTCCGGGTATCGGCTACACCGATAAAGAGCATTCCGGGGGAGAAGTCTATCTGCTTTCGAAGATCCGCTTTCCTCTGTATATCGAAGAGCACACCTGATGCTCCTCTGCGGCAGGCTTCACTGACAAAGGCATGCCCCTCATACCGCTCTCCGGGAATTGCCAGAAACAGATCCCCCTTTTTCAAAGACCGTGTGTCAGTTGACAGTGATGAGACCGAACACCGCTCCAGGGCCTTCCTGTCACTGACAAACTCGAGCTGTACATCCTGCAGCAGTTCACCAAGTTCAACTCGTTGCATGCAGTACCTTCAACATCTGGTATTTCGGGTGTTCCAGGGGACCCCTCACCGTTCATAGACAATGATCTTCACATCCTTGTATGTGATGGGTATCATACCCAGTTCTTCCGTTGCTATGCCCTTAACCCTGTCCCTTGACCGGAGTGTGGCAAGTTCCATATTTTTCAGGTAAATCGACCTCTCGAGATCATTGCGTTCCTCGGTAAGCTCATCGATCCGCCTGTTCAGGGTAAACATATGCATGTTCTGCCAGGTAATGCAGAAGAGAAGGAAAAACAGCACGGCGAAAAAGCAGGTGAGCTTGATCATCCGCCTCATTATGGAGGAACGCTCCCCCTTTACACTCTCGCTCATACTAGGCACTGAATCTCATCTCCTCTTCTCGTATGGTCGGAATAATGGTATTCAGCTTCACGGCACAACGTAAACGTGCGCTGCGGGATGCCGGATTCTTTTCAACCTCATGCTCGTCAGGTATGGCCGGTTTCTTGGTCAACACCTTTATAATTTGTTTGCCACCGCACACACAGACCGGAAAATCGGGTGGGCAGTGACATCCCCTGTTCAGATCACTGAACACCGACTTCACGATTCTGTCCTCCAGTGAATGAAAACTGATGACGCAGATGCGACCGCCAGGCCGTAGCAGATCGACGCCGTCACGCAGCGCTTTTTCGAGAATCTCTATCTCATCGTTCACAAATATTCGTAAGGCTTGAAAGGTCTTGGTTGCCGGGTGTACGTTCCGGGGCCAAAATTTCTTCGGCACTGCCCTCATTACAATATCGGCGAGCTGTCCTGAAGTGGTTATCGGATTTTTAGCCCGCTCACCAACGATGAAGTGGGCAATACGGTTGGAGAACCGTTCCTCGCCGTATGCCCAGATAATCTCAGTTAGCTTCTTCCTGTTGAAGGTATTGACCACGTCCAGGGCACTGACGGGTTTGGACTGATCGAGACGCATATCAAGCGGCTCATCACGGTTAAAGGAAAATCCTCTGCCGCTCTCCTTGAAGTGGTACATGGAAATCCCGAGATCAAAGAAGATCTTGTCCACTCCCTTCCCGATTGTGCGCTGCACGATACTCTTCAGGTTTGAGAAGTTGTCCCGTACAGGTATGAAGTGCTCCGCATAATCATGCAGCCGTTTGGTGGCCCTTCCCAGTATCTCTCCATCCTGCTCGATTCCGAGCAGCGTTCCTCCGTCCAGATGCTCGAGAAAACGGAGTGAATGTCCCCCCTCTCCAAGGGTACAATCGACTATGCTGTCATTTCGATTGATATCCAGGTAACAGAGGACCTGTTCGAGCATAACCGGATTATGTATCCACATAGTCCCCCCCCTAAAGACCAAGATCTGCAATCTTATCACCGAGCGAATCGAAGCTTTTCTCGTTTTCCTCGCGATAGAGATTCCAGTTTTCATCACTCCAGATCTCAATTCGCTTGATCGCCCCCAGTATAACTACATCACGGACAATGGCGGCATACTCACGGAGGCTTTGCGGCAGTGCGATTCTTCCCTGTTTATCAAGGGCCTGTTCATTGGCTGGCGATATGAACATGCGAATGAATGAACGGTCTTCCTTCTTCGTCAGGGAGAGGCGATCGTTTATCTTCTGTATGATACGGCTCCATTCATCCCGCGGATAAACGAAGAGACAGTGATCGAAACCCTTTGTGGCTACCCAGTACTCCTCCTCACCGATCTTCGAGTATCGCAGCTTTGCCGGTACTGCGATACGCCCCTTCTCATCGAGTGTATGTCGATACTCTCCAATGAACATATCTACCACGCTGCCTTTGCCCTGCACTGACAGGTTGTGTGAAAATACCCGGAAAAACGGTATATTTTAGGAACAATATACCACAAAATGGGAAAATTACCCACATTTCCCCACAATTTCCTTAAATAGTACATGTATTTACAGAATTGTCAACGGATTTTTGTACTTTTTTCTACATTATTTTCAGGAACGTGAAGGCACTCGTGGGTCGGCAGAAAGCCCTACCGGTAATCGAGAGAGGTAACTTCCGAGATGTTTTCAATGGCACTCACAATAATGCGAAGCTGCTGTTTATCGGCAACCTGAATGCGGCAACTGGCCTTGACATGCCCGCTGTGGTCAGCCTTGAGGTGAAGCTCAATGATGTTTGCATTTGAGTTGGCAATGGCAGTTGATATGTCCATGAGAAGATCTGACCGGTCTCGTGCATTGATGCTGAGATGATAGATCTTCTTTGTCTTCTCTTCCCACTCTACAGTTATCATGCGTTTCTCATAATCTCTTATGGCCCGGAGATTTCTGCAGTCTACGCGGTGCACGGTAATACCCTTCCCGCGTGTAATATACCCTATGATCTCATCGCCCGGATGGGGGTTGCAGCAGTGCGCAAGATTTAACTGCACATTTCTCTCTCCCTGTGCAACCAGCCGGTAATCCTTTTGCGATTCCTTCGGACCTGCCTTCGGTCGGGCTATTTTTTTAAGGCCCTTGACCGCATTCTCCCCTGAGGGTTCACCATGTTTATCCTCGTCCTTGATGGCGTCGACCTTGCTGAAATAGGCCCTGATCTTATGACGTGCACGTGAGGTCCTGACCACATCGAGCCACTCTCTGCTCGGTGTTGCATTCTTCGAAGTCAGAATCTCAACGACGTCACAGCTGCGAAGCGGCCTCCGAAGCGGTATGATCCGGCCGTTTGACTTGGACCCGATGCAGTGATTACCAACTTCCGTATGCACCTTGTATGCAAAATCTATGGATGTTGAATCGATGGGAAGTTCAAACACATCCCCCTTGGGGGTGAAAACGTAAATCTCCTCCATGAGGAGGTCTTTCTGGAGGTCCTCCATGAATCCGGAAGGATTGTCCATATTTTCCTTCCAATTTTTCAACTTGTTCAGCCAGCGCAGCTCCTTCTCCACACCGCTGAGTTTCCGCCTGCCTTCCTTGTAGGCCCAGTGCGCGGCAATCCCCTCCTCAGCAATAACTTCCATATCGCCCGTTCTGATCTGAACCTCGAGGGACTTGCCCTCCGGCCCCACCACAGTGGTGTGCAGCGACTGATACATGTTCGTCTTGGGCATGGCTATATAGTCCTTGAATCTGCCGCGTACCGGCATCCAGAGCTGGTGCACGAGGCCCAGAATCTCGTAGCATTCCCGCACCGACTTTCCAATAATGCGAATTGCAAAGAGATCGTATATCTCATCGAAACCCTTGTCCCTGCCCTTCATCTTCTTATAGATACTGTAAAAATGTTTTACCCGCCCGTATATGACGGCGCTGATACCGTGTGTATCAAAATCTTTCTTTAAAATTCGCTTCACGTTTTCGATATAGCGCTCACGGATCTCCTTTTTCTGAACAACCTGCGCCTTGATGTCCTCGTACATCTCCGGTTCCAGGTTTTTCAGTGCAAGGTCCTCCAGTTCGATCTTTATTCTGGCCATACCGAGCCTGCCTGCCAGGGGAGCATAGATATCAAGGGTCTCCCGCGCAATACGTTCGACCCTTTCCTTCTCCAGATACTCCAGGGTTCTCATGTTGTGGAGCTTGTCTGCAAGCTTGATGAGGATGATGCGGATGTCATTGACCATGGAAAGAAGCATCTTACGGATATTCTCGGCCTGACGCTGTTTAATGTTCTCTGACTTGATCCGCGATATTTTTGTCACCCCGTCGACCAAGTCAGCCACTTCGGACCCAAATTCCTTCCCCAGATGTTCGAGAGTCGTACCTGTATCCTCAACAGTGTCATGCAGAAGCCCGGCTATTATGACATCTGAATCGAATCCCATTTCGAAAAGCATCCTGGCCACATGAATGGGATGGGTGATAAAAGGCTCACCGGACAATCTGAGTTGATCCTCATGGGCCCGGGAGGCATATTCCAGGGCATTCTCCATTCTGTCTATGTCTCTTCTGTCGAAGCGGCCAATATCGATGAAATCTTTCAGTTTTGGAATTGTTTTCCGTGCCATGTGTATGTAAATAAATATATCCGATATTGTATTGGATGAACAGGGAAGAGTTTCACCGCAGCGAGAGCACTACCATCCGATCATGACCGGCCAGGTCCTGTGCAAGCTTTTCCAATTGGTATCCATACCGATCGACCATCTCCTGTACCGAACTGCTGATCTCCGGTGAGATTTCGAGTACAAGTACACCCCCGGGCATGAGATAATCCCGGGCGCTGCCCAGTATTGTCCTGATAGCATGCAGTCCGTCTCTCCCACCGTAAAGCGCTAATGCCGGTTCGTGGGAGGCAACCTCCGGTGAGACATCTCCCTCACGGACATAGGGAGGGTTCGAGGCGATGATATCGTATCGTTCTGAGGGGAGAACACTGAAATAATCGCTTCGGATGAAAGAGATTTTCTCATTGAGCAGGCGCATACTGTTTCGAGCTGCCACCGCCAGTGCCTTTCTGCTGATATCAACAGCAGTGACGCTGCACTCCGGGAGGTGATGCGCGACAGCCACCGCAATGCAACCGGAACCCGTCCCCATATCGAGCATACTCCTGGGATGCCGCCGGATTACCTCATCCACCACAAGCTCCGTCTCGGGCCGTGGAATGAGTGTGTGACGGTTTACCTCAAAGGTAAGCCCGTAAAACTCCTTCTCCCCTGTGAGGTAGGCTGCGGGAACCCCCCTAAGCCGCCGACGCTTTATGCGCTCCCAGTGGATGAGCGACCGCAGGCGCATCGTATATTCAGGATGTGCAAGGATAAATTCCCTGCTCTTGCCGATTGCATGCCCGAGGAGATAATAGAGATCAACCTGAGGGAGTTTTGCTCTATCCTTCGTGAGAATGTCCCCAAGCATCTTATGCACCCCAAACCCCGTCTCTATCGGGATACAATACTCTCACTGCGATTTCCATCATTGATGTTCCCCAGGGAGTAGGAGAAGGCTCACTGCTCAATACCTATCTGAGCAAGCCGTTCATGTGCCTCTGATTCGGTGAGCGCTTCGATGAATTCGGAGAGGTCACCGTCCATAACCAGGTCGAGCTTGTAGAGCGTCAGTCCGATACGATGGTCGGTCACCCTGTTCTGAGGAAAATTATAGGTCCTGATGCGTTCGGACCGGTCGCCGCTCCCGACCTGATTCTTCCGATCCGTGGCTTCGGCATTCTTGCGTTCGGTTTCTGCCTGTTCAAAGAGTCGGGCCCGGAGCACCTTGAGCGCCTTCTCCTTGTTCTTTAACTGTGATTTTTCATCTTGACAGGTAACCACCACGCCGGTCGGGAGGTGCGTAATACGTACAGCTGAATCGGTGGTGTTCACGTGCTGCCCGCCGTGACCCCTCGCCCGGTATACATCTATGCGTAAATCTTCGTTTGCTATCTGTATCTCCGTGCCTTCGGGCTCGGGAAGTACTGCAACCGTAACAGCCGATGTGTGTATACGGCCCCCGGATTCGGTAACCGGTATTCTCTGCACACGGTGTACACCTTTCTCAAATTTGAGTTTGCTGTATACTCCCTTCCCCACTATGCTGAAGGCTATTTCCCTGAACCCCCCCACACCGATCTCATTGCTGTTCAGTATTTCAATCTTCCAGCTGCTTCGCTCACAGTAACGTGAATACATGCGGAACAGATCTGCGGCAAAAAGAGCAGCCTCATCACCTCCCGTGCCTGCCCTGATCTCCATGATAATGTTTTTCCGGTCAAGGGGGTTGTGCGGAAGCAGGGCAAGTAGAATCCGTCGTTGAACCACCTCCTTTTCTTCTCTGAGCTGGGTCAGTTCCTGAGTGATTTCCGCCTTCATATCATCATCAGCGGAATTCTGCATCTCGCTGTACTCGCGTATGTCGTCCTCGATTTCTCTGAGTTTTCGTTCATCACCGAGAATCTTGGAGATGTGGTTGAACTCACGGGTCAACTCTGTGTACCGATTTTTATCGGTAATCGTTTCAGGGTTGATTAGCTCCTTCTCGAGAACCCTGTATTTCTCCTCAAGTTCACGCAGATTGTACACCAGGGGTTCCTCCAAACCCTTCAAGGTTGATTATACACCTATCCCCGCAATGAGGATCTTTATCAGATCGAGCAGCCTCGGAAGTACAAGAAAACGTGCGAGAACAATGACGATCAGTGAGAGCAGTGCCGCGATATCAAAGCTCCCCTCGTGCTGCACCTTCAGCAAATTCCTGAATGGCCGCACAGCAGGCTCCGAAATAGAGTAGATCGCAGTGATTATCACGTTGTTTCCCCTCATCCGGATAAACCCGAATATGAAACGCAGGGCAACGGCGATCATGAAAATGAAAAGAATAAAGTAAACAAACCTGAAGAAATAGGAGATGGCAAGAACGAAAAAGAGCTCCGGTGTGATGTGCCCACGCAGGATGAGGTTGTAGCTGAGTTCCTGCAGAAGGTAGAGCACATAGAAGGCGAAAATGGGCGAAAAATCGAGTGAGCCAATGCGCATGAAGCGCAAACCGGCAAAGAGCTTCAGATAGGGATCGGTGAGCCTGTAGACGAAGCGTACAATGGGATTGAACATGTTTGGTCGGAGCCATGCGAAGAGTATACGGATAAAGATGAGTATGATGTATATGGAGAAGAGAAGCCTAACACCGTTCGCGAGGTAAACCATACCACCAATCCGCCCTAAATTTCTTCAAATATAGCGACGTTGCCTCAGCACAGCAATCTTTTTTACCGTCTACCCCTTCTGCAGGAGGAGTCGGGCGAACTGCACGGACATGAGCTTGGTCCCCCAATCATCCGATCGTGAGGGAAGGACTATGGGGCAGCTTCCCCCGACCACCACGCCTGCGGCCTCCTGGCGGTTCAGCACGGTAATGGACTTCCATATAACGTTACCAGTTTCAATGTTGGGAACGATGAGCACGTTTGCACTGCCCGCCACTTTTCCATCGAGACCCTTTGTGCCGGCCTTTTCAGGATCAATGGCATTGTCAAATGCGAAGGGGCCATCGATCTGACAGCGTCCAAAATAGCCGGTAGTGGCGAACTTCTTCATTAAAAAAGCATCGCGTGTCGCAGGCATTGCAGGCAGCCTCACCTTTTCAACAGCGGCAAGCATGGCAACCCTGATTTTTCGAATCCCCAGGCTTCTCGCCGCGTGCACCGCGTTCTTCACGATTTCCATCTTTCTACTGAAGTTGGGGAGTATGTTGAGTGCGGCATCGGACATGAGAAATACCCTTCCGGTACGGGGTATCTCGAACATCCCAACATGGCTCAGAATGTCCTCAGTGCGTATCCTCCATCGCGGGTCGAGAAGCACGTGAATAAAGGTTCCAGTTCCGATAAGCCCCTTCATGATGAAGTCAGCCTCGCGATCGTGAATGAGCGAAGCGGTACGTTCGAGGATCTGGTCTTCCTCGGTGTCGACAATTTCAAACCGGTCAAATCCGATGCCGAGCTGAATCGACTTTTCTACGATCAGACCCTTTTTCCCTACCAGCAGGGGGTGCACGAATCCCATGCCGCATGCCTTTTCCATGGATTGAAGGGTGGCATCATCGTAGGGGCGTGATACGGCGAGCCGTGCGGGTGGCATATGTCGGCATCTATCCAGAACCTCCTGCATATTGTACAGATCACCGGATTCCCTTGTCATTTTCACCCTGATCTCCTACTCCGGCGATGTTACGGCAATCTGACCCGAACGCGACATCTCAATGATGCCGATTGGCTTGAGCATCTGCACGAGACCGTTTATCTTTTTCTCATCAGAAGGCAGGGCGAGCACCATGGCTGTGTCAGACACGGCAATGACCTGCGCATTGAAGAGCTCGGATATCTGAAGAATCTGGGGGATGCTCTTCGGTCGAATGCGGACCTTTATAAGTATGAGCTCCATGGCGATAAGGTCACCCTCGCCCAGATCGTCTAGCCTGATCACGTCCCTATTCCGCGCCAGGTGTTCTTCCGCCTTTTTGACAGTTTCCCTGTCGGCATCAACCACTATTGTCATTCGAGACTTGTCCTCCTCCTCGATTTCGCCAGCGGCAAGTGAATAGATGTTGATCCCAACCTGTGCAAAGACGGATGCTATCTTTGCCAGGACTCCAGGCCGGTTATACACGAGACAGGAGAGCGTGGTCTTCATGCTTCCTCCTCAGTTCCGAGATACACGGTCCTTGCGTTCTCGAGCCCTATCAGCCGTCCAATATGCAGGGCCGTGTCCAGGTCGAAATAACCCGCTTCGACCTTCTGGCTGAGCACCGTAAAAAGAACATTCCGAAAGGCCAGTGATGCGCCGTAGCTCTCTTCCGGGGTCTTGCAGTCACTTCCCCACTCAATGCGGAATATGGAATTCGACACTTCCAGCCACTCGTGCAGCGCGTTAACCGCCGCGGTGGGCGATATAAGCGGCAGCCAGACGAGGTCGGCATACACATTGGGGTAATTGTGCAGCAGACCGCCGATGACATGGCACCAGGGATATCCTCCGTGGAAGAGTACGAAAGAAACGCCGGGATAGGCACGAATGATCGGCTCGAAATTCATGGGGTTCGATCCCCAGAGAAGACCCAGTCCCGTGTGGACCTGAAAGGGTATGCTGCGCTCCTGAGCGATACGGCAGACTTGATGAAAGACATAATCACCGAAGAGTTTGACTTCCTCCTCATCAGGTTCGGTTTTTTTGCGGAGAACCCGCCCAGCAGCACTCTTGTCGACTTCGTCAAAGGCAATAGGACGGTCATAGGCGAGGGCGGATTTCAGTGCGACACATCCTCTGTCCATCTTCTCTGCAATCACCGATTCCATGTTTCGGACATACTCGTCGATGTCGTCCGTATCGAACCCGTAGAGCCTGCGTGCATTGTTACCGTTATGGTCTTCGGAGTTCGGGCTGTAACTGTAGAGAAAGCTGTTGATCCTGAAAGTGGCACGGAAGAAGTCGAACTGCGGAGGGAGCTCACCTGGATTCCAGTAGGTATCCTGCACGACGCTCTCGTACAGGCAGTGCTCTGTATACACTTTCCTGAGGAAACCCTTCCCTCGTCTCATTTCTCCAATACGGCTGTCATACTCCTTCCAGTTCTCCACAGAGAGTGCTTCATCCACACCGTACAGGGTCTGCAGGCTCTCTCTGAACCAGCGAAGATATGACTTTGACCTGAGATTGGCCAGGAAGGCCGCCCTGGCATTCCTGTCGGTTCCGGGCGACATAAAGGTCCACTCTTCGTCAAGATAGCTGTTGCTGATCAGCGTGTTGACATCGATACTCGGCTCCCCGCTCAGGTCATAGTAGTGCTCGTGGCTCGAAAAGAGGGGCTGAGCATACACCGCCTCCCGAAGCTTTTTTCTTTCCCTGGCAGTCATTTCTTTCCCGGGTTCTCCTGTTTTTTCACTCATCATGACACATACGCGGATATGATTCAATGACAAAATCAGGAGCAGAACATCAAGTGGTACCTATGTGTGTATCTACATGGTGTGGTGCTGACATCCCCAGTTGACAGTCTTGAAAGGTAAATACTATACTGTAGGGGGTCAACCTTTTCGCGGTGCCCAGTGCCCGTAATGCACGAAGCTGAAACCCGATTCGTTACTGATACTGTGGAGGCGGTTCATGAAAGCTGTGGAGAATGAAGCAAAGAAGTTCTGGGAAGAGAAGGAGGCAGAAAGGGGAGGGAAGGTCACCTTCTATACATTCGCAACCTTTCTCGGAAGATCTTCGGACCGTCAGCTTACCAATGGCGGGCTCATCTACATCATCGACGACAAGATCTACTTTGAGGACTTTGAGAAGGAAAACTGGCTCATCAAACTGGTTGCCCGTAAGAAGATGTATGAGAAAACGGAGTTCAGCATCCAGGTCAAGGAAATCTCCCTGACCAGAATCGTGTCCCGCAACAGTGCTCTCAACTGCATTGCGGGTTTCTGTGAGAGTCTGGAGACGAAAGAGCTCTCTGCATTCTCAAAGCTCTTTGCAAAACCTGTGGTGCAGATCATGATGAAACACGGAAGCTCGCTGTTCTTCGATATCATGCGCGCCAATGACTTCATTAAGGCACTGTAAATAGACGTGTCTAAAGGCGCACCTCTTCCCATGTACCGGAACCACTGCTTCTAAAAATGGCCTCGACGATGCAGAGAAGTTCATACCCCGTTTTGAAGGTGGGAAATGAAGCCGCATCAGTATCCATCTGTTCTTCTTCTCTGATCCACTCGTACACATCGCTGAAGATGTACTTGAAGGTATCAAGATAGCCCTCTTCCAGGCCGCAGGGCGCTCCCGCGTATCTGGCAGCATAGGGGTCCATGATGGCCGGGTTTTTTATAAACTCTCCGTTTACCTTTCCTCTCTCCCCAATCCAGAGGAGGTTGGCATTTTCACCATTCCACCCCAGGGAGGACCTGGAACCGTTTATCTCAAAGTGGATGTAGTTCTTGCGGCCGGCACACACCTGGCTCACCATGAGCACACCCTTGGCTCCCTCTGAAAACCTGAGCATGACTGTTGCATGGTCCTCCGTATCGACCTTGACATCCTCGTACTCAGTGTGTTTCAGCTGCTGCTGTGAGTAGGTTTCAACCTCCTGTATGGGTTTTTTCCGCACGGGAATGAATGTGGTCATATCTGCGCACACTGAAATAATACGCTGTTCAGTCACATGCTGTACCATGTCAAGCCAGTGCGTGCCTATATCGGCAACCGCCCGTGATTTTCCGCTCAGCTCCGAGATGAGACGCCAGTTGTAGTCTGTTTCCAGAAACAGCCAATCCTGCAAGTAGTGGCCGTGTATGAGGCGCACGGTGCCGACTTCTCCTGCCTGAACCATTGCACGGGCCTGTTTTACGAGCGGATAGTACCTCAGGCTGTGGCAGACAGCGTGCACGATTCCCCGCTTGTCCGCAATACGCAGGAGCTCTTTCGCCTCTTTGGCGGTTAGGGCAAGGGGCTTCTCGCATATCACGTGCTTCCCCGCCTCGATACACGCCCTGGCAACGGGGTAATGCAGTTCGTTGGTGGTGCTTATGTGCACCACCTCGATGTCCTCATCCTCCACCAGGTCGAACCAGTTTCCATATGCCTTTGGTATGGAGAGTTCAGCTGCCTTGGCATCGGCAATTTCCTGACTGCGTGAAGCGAGGGCCAGCACATTGACATACCCGAGCCGGCGCAGGGCCTCAACATGGATACGCCCGATGAATCCACATCCCACCACCCCCGTATTGATGCTCCTGAGATTGTGTTTTTCAGGCATAATCAATTCCCCTTTCAGTATAAATCTGACTGCGATGAAACTGGGAGGCTTGACCTTTACCCATACTCAAACGATGAGCCCATCGCGGCTACCATTCGTGAAGCTCTCTATCCTCTCGGCAACCATGTCCATCAGCCGCTGCCGGGCGTCCCGTGCTGACCATGCCGAATGAGGTGTAATGATCAGGTTCTTCACCTCACCCAGAAGCGGGTTTCCGTCAACCGGTGGTTCCACGGAAAGTGTGTCCACTCCGGCACCGGCAATACGGCCACTGTTGAGTGCATCGGCCAGGTCCCCTTCATTGATGATTCCACCCCGGGCCGTGTTAATGAGTATGGCTGTTTTTTTCATCTTATCCAGCGAACCGGCATCTATCAGGTTTCTGGTATACTCTGTCAGCGGGCAATGCACAGAAAGCACGTCAGAGACTGCAAGTATTTCATCGAGTGAATGGTTCTCATACCCGGTATCAATCAGATCGGCGACATCGTGTGCCATCACCTGCATGCCAAAAGCCTCTGCAATGCGTGCGGCCTCCCTGCCAATCGCTCCGAATCCGATAACACCGAAGGTTTTACCGGCCAGTTCGAAGGTAGGATATGTGAGCAGGCCAAACATCTTCGATTTCTGCCACTCGCCCCTCTGTACATCTTGGTGATAGGATTGTATGCGGTTGGAAAGGCTAAGCAGCATGGCGAACACATGCTGCACCACGGTTTTTGTTGCATACCCGGCAACATTGGAAACATGAACACCCCGCTCCCGTGCTGCTTGCAGATCAATGTTATCATACCCGGTTGCCGCTTCACAGATGAGTCTCAGGCTGGGAAGCTGTTTTATGACGTTCCTGCTCATCCGTACCTTGTTGACTATGACGACTTCAGCGTTACGGCAGGATGGTACAGGGTCATCCGCGGGAGACAGCATAAAGGCCTCGTACCGCCCGAGGGCCTGCACCCTGCTCAGGTCAACATCTCCGTTCAGTACAACTGTATCTTCATCGAGAAATACGATCTTCATAGTACCCCAGCCTGGCCGGCATGTAAGGGTTGTGTCATGCTGCTGTTTTCTCTCTTCTCGGCAACCGCCTTTTCCCAAGGGTAAGCGTTATGAGAAGTATGATGGATGCCACACAGAAAATCGACAGTAAAATGATAAACATCACATGCGGTCCCGTTGTCTCGATGTACTGCCCGATGAGCCATGGGAAGAACATGGCCCCAATACTCGAGCCAACTAAAAACCAGCTCGTTACGGCACCGGTTATCTTCATGTTTCGCTCTGCCAGATTGATACTGGTTGGGAAGAGTGAGGCCAGCGACATGCCCATGAGAATCGTACCTACCCATGTCGCGGCTGCTGAATCATTCCAGATCAGTACCACCGCACAGGCGACAAAGCAACCCAGCAGATCAATGATGAGCATGGCCCCCGGTTTGAGCCTCGTCGAAACGGGGATCCCGATCAACCGTCCCAGCGTCAGCGCACCCCAGTATGAGGAATTCAGGTACGCTGCCATTGTCTCATTTGCAATACCCCGGCGTAGCGCGTAGGTATAGATCCAGCCACCGTAGCTTAACTCAGCACCTACATGGAAAAAGAAGAACAGGCCGATGAGCACCACCAGCAGATAATTGCGATCCCGGTCACCATGCGTACCCTCTGATCCGTGAATCGGGGGTGAAGCGAGTCGCAGGAACACGATAATCAGTGGAAAGGTCATGATGGCCAGCACCCAGTATGCCCAGTTGATGTCTCCGCTCAGCCTGATAGTCTGTGCAACAATGATGGGTGACAGAAGGGCTCCCAGGCCAAAGAAGAAATGAAGCCCATTCATGTAAGGCCCCACCCTGCTTCCGTGAACCCACACCAGGAGAGTGTTTCCGCCGACGTCGAGTATGCCCTCCCCAATACCCAGTATGAAGAGAATTCCAGCCAGTATCCAGAGCAGAGATGCGAGGGGAACCAGCAGGAGCATGGCAGTCATGCAGAGAAAAGCCGCGGCAAGCAGGGGATGTCCCCGAACACGATCGTAGAGCCTGCCTGCGAGCAGGGCCCCGCACATAAACCCAAGGGAATGTGAGGTAAAGAGAAAACTGATTTCACTCAGATTTGTCCTCGTATGCTCTGCGAGGCCGGGCAGGGTGGGACCAATGACCGAAGTAATGAGACCGAGAATGATATAGGAGGCGTAATAGGATGCTGTCCTGCTGAGCTTCCCTCCGTCACGCGATTCCTGTTCTGAAGTTGCTCTTTTTCCCATGTTCATGGCATGTCCGATTGAGTTTTTGAGTTCGTATCTTACTGCAGTCCCCACAAAAAGGCAATGGCAGTTTTATCTGAACACTAACCGCAAGACTGTTCTGGAAATACTGCACTAGGTATCTCGACGCTCCCTGACACCCAAAAGACGAAGATGCTTCCCCAGATGTTCCTCGAGAAGCCCCCAATAGTGTTCCAGGTTCCTGTTGAGCACATTGTACAGCCTTCCTTTCAGTTTCTCATTGCTCAGGATCTGTCCGTACGTGATGTGTAGAACCTGGCGTTCATCCCTGCGCTTAAGGAGACCGGGAAGCCCCCTGTCATCCACCAGCCCGATGTCGCTCATTGATTCGGGGCTCGCAACTGTTTGATAGTATCTGGCTGCAACGTGCAGGGACCGCTTTGCGTACTCGTAGAGGCCTCTGAACAGAGGGGGATTGACAGTTGCGATTACCGACAGGGCCTCGAGCCAGCTGGTACCGCATGTTTTAATGTGAAAGCGGGCATCTGTCAGTTCCCCTATCAGCGGATAGATACTGAACTTGTCGCTCCCCGAGTGAATGGAGAGCTTGTGCCCAAAGTAACGGGCTATGGCACTGTGGGTATGCAATGTCCTCTTAAAGGTATCGATATCGCCTTCATAATCGATGGCCTTTTCAAATGTACCGCTGAAACGCGGGGCAAGTGAAACGATACGCACCCCCAGTTTCTGCAGCTCACGGGCCACGAACACATGGGCCTCCGGCGAAGTGGGAGTATCGGTTTCATCGATGGACACTTCAAAGTCAGGATCCTTCCCCGATACCGTACCCGTACAGTAGAGTGTTCGGGCATGCACAATAGCCCGGTGATAAACCAGGCTGACCCGTGCCAGTGTCTCCCTGGTAAACGCAATGTGCTCGCCTGTATCAAGCCTTATGCCATGGCCGAGGTACTCCTCCTCTATACCCTTTCGATATGACGGTTTCAGCTGCCTGTATTCCCCGTGCAAAGTGTCACCCTGAAGCTTTCCAGAGGCAGTATGAATATGATCTGAAAGATCGGCCGTGATCATGGTACACCCGAGTGACTGCGCCTCCTTCACCCACTCCACCGTCTTCAGATGATCGCCATCCGCACCCCAGGGTTCGGTGTACCCTTCCTGAAAGACCGCCCAGGTGACGGGGTCGACAATATCCCTGTAGGATCGACCGGCAAGTTCCAGCTCCCGGGGAGACTGCTGTGCCAGAACAGGTGAAAGGTGGAACCTGCGGAGTATCCTGATATGACCCGGCGTGGCGATGCCGAGCCTGTCTCCCACACCAAAGGTTATTGCCCTGTCACGGAGTGCGGCGGGTGCTGTGCTGGTCACTGTTTTCCGAAGGTGTAGCGCATTACCGTGATTCAGGGGACAGAGCCAGACCCAATTTTTCCCGGAATGGAAGGCCTGGCCGGAGAACCCCAGGGAGTCCTGGTCAAAAACAGCAAGGGCCCGCTCCTCCCCCTGCCGTATCAGGCACAGCACCACCCCACTTATGCACTGCACAGATGACGGATAGAGGAGGTCCTGATGTCTTTCAAGGTTGTATTCAAGCCTTCCCAGGTCTGTGAACAACCCCTTTTTCTGAGCCCGGGTGAACCAGTTTTTATATATTCTGCGCAAGGACCCTCCTCCCCCTAGAATATCCGACACCATAACAATAAGCTGCTTGACATACCGCCCTCCTGTCTGGGTCAAACTGTGGCTCCTCTATAATGGCAGGATGTGCACATTTGCGCAAGAGGATTGAAACTTTGCAGCCTCCCCACTATACTGTTCATGGAGCAGTGCATGACA
>CBFDDP010000070.1:0-16900 GCA_965603595.1 uncultured bacterium | reverse complement strand
GGTCCTGCCGGAATGGGACCAATGACTGGAAGAGCAGCCGGCTACTGCGCTGGTTATCCGATCCCGGGTTACATGAACCCAGTTCCGGGATACGGCTTCGGCCGTGGCAGGGGTCGTGGGTTTGGACGCGGTCTCGGCTTTCGGGGCAGCCGCGGTTGGGGCGGCTATTTGGGAGCACCTTATGGCGCAACGTCTTATGGTTATGGCGCACCATACCAAGGGCCCCCGGTCTACAATACAGCGCCCTATGGCGTAAGCCCGAGTCCCGAGCAGGAAATGGATGCGCTGAAGGGCCAGGCCGAATACTTCGAAGATGCTCTTGAGGGAATCAAGAAGCGAATCCAGGAACTCGAAGCCGAAAAAAAGCAGAAGTAGTACGACTGAATGAAGAGGGAGAGCCGTTGTCTCTCCCTCTCCTCGTTTCAATACGGCATTTCGAATGAAAATTTATGTGCAATGCACAAAATGCTTCAAACAGTAGGCTTCAGTTGCATGCAGCCTTTATGGTCTCGGCAGTGAAAAGACCATGCTGGTTTTTGAATCCGCTTGAAACAGCAGGGAAACTATCCATAGCGGGAATCGTTTAACCCTTAACGGAGGAAATCATGAAGATAGCAGTCACATCAAAGGGGAGAAGTTTCGATGATCAAGTTGACCCGCGTTTCGGACGATGTCCGTATTTCCTGATTATCGAAACGGAGACGATGGATGTCGAACCCATAGCAAACTCCAATGTTGCGCTTGGAGGCGGCGCTGGCATTCAGTCCGCGCAGCTTATGGCTGAGCACGATGTCAAGGTCATCCTGACCGGTAATTGCGGCCCGAACGCATTTCAAACCCTGAACGCGGCGGGTATTGAAGTGATTGTAGGAGTCTCTGGAAAAGTGCGCGACGTAGTGGAACAGTTAAAATCTGGTTCTCTCTCATCAACCCAAGCTCCGAATGTGGTCAGCCATTTCGGGATGGGAATTGGAGCTACTCCTACATCTACGGATGGCACACAGTCTCCAGGGCAGCAGATGGGCATGGGTCGAGGCATGGGCGGTGGCCGTGGTATGGGTCGAGGCATGGGTCGAGGAATGGGCCGCGGTATGGACATGGAGCAAGATATCCCTTCGGCAGGCTCCCAATTTCGTCAAGACTCCGTCGAACAAGAAAGACAGGCAGGAGGCGTCATGCCTGCAACGGAGCAGGAACTCGATGCACTGAAGGCTCAAGCTCAGGCGGTGAAACAACAGTTACAGGCCATCAATGAGAGGATTGCACAGAGCGAAAGGGAATCTGTATCCTATCATCTGATAGCGGTTGTGAATGCCAAAAAATGTACTGTTTGCGGTCTTTGTGAAGACGTCTGTCCTGTAGCAGCAATTAAAATTGATACTATAGCCATCATCAACAGAACCAAATGCAATGGCTGCGGGAAATGCGTTGAGGAATGCCCACAGGAAGCAATCACTTTGAAAAAGACATAAGAACATCAGCTGAAGGAAAAGAGACATGGAAAAATTAGTCATAGCCGGTTCAGGTCCGGCCGGATTGACGGCCGCTATCTACTCCGCGCGTGCTGATCTATCTCCGCTGGTATTCGAGGGCCCGGGGCCTGGGGGCCAGCTTACGGTTTCGTATGAAGTGGAAAACTATCCGGGTCTGGAGCAGCCACTCTCTGGAATGGAATTGATGGACAGGTTCCGTAAACAGGCTGAGAGATTCGGGACGCGTTTTCATTCAACAGCTGTAGAAGGGGTCATGAAAGGCGACGATATTTTCATGGTACTGGCGAGAGATAAAATTGTTGAGACGAGGGCCTTGATAATTGCTACGGGCGCGGGAGCAAGGCGTCTGCCAATACCGTCGGAGAAAAAGTTTTACGGTAAGGGTGTTTCGGGATGTGCTACGTGTGACGGTTTTTTCTATAAAAATAAAAAAGTTATTGTAGTAGGTGGTGGAAACACGGCCATGGAGGACGCAGTGTTCCTTACCAGGTTCGCTTCAAAGGTGACTATCGTTCACAGGCGCGAGTATCTGCGGGCCGATCCGATCGAGGTGGAGAAAGCTAAAAAGAATCCCAAGATCGAATGGATGATACCATGGGTCGTAGAGGAAATACTGGGTAATAGTCTTGTGACTGGAGCAAGACTGAAGAACAACGAGTCGGGTGAGACGTTTCAGGTAGAATGCGAAGGGATTTTCGTTGCCATAGGGCACGAGCCACAAACGGAAGTATTCAAGGGCGTGGTAGAAACTGATGAGAAGGGCTTTATTATCGTTCAGCCTGGGAGTACTAGGACGTCGACGGATGGAGTTTTTACCTGTGGGGACGTTTGTGACCGTGAGTACAAACAAGCAGTCGTGGCCGCTGGACAAGGGTGTATGGCGGCAATGGAGGTTGAACGTTATCTAGGTATGAAGGAGTAAATCCGTCAGTATAAATAATCAATATGGCGTGAAATGAACTTTGCCGGTGAATATGCAAGCTTGTAACCACTGATAAAGGAGGTATTATGAGCAAGGTGATGGAAATCACTGACCAAACCTTTGAGGAAGAAGTTCTGAAATCAGATATACCCACTGAGGTCGATTTTTGGGCACCTTGGTGCGGACCGTGCATGATCGTATCCCCTATATACGATAAGCTTGCAGAGGAATATGAGAATTTCAAATTCTGCAAAATCAACGTAGATGAGAACCCCGAAACAGCAACAAAATATCAGGTCATGAGTATTCCTATGCAGGTGTTCTTCGCTGACGGAGAGAAGGTTGACGAACTTCTCGGAGCAGTTCCTGAACAGATTATCAGGTCAAAAGTTGGGGAGGTTATTCAGAAGTTTCCGACGGACGAGAGAGGAAGACTCAAGGTTATCCTATCGTCCTGGGTTGAGCACAACAAACAAGATAGCGAGAAATTCAGAAAATGGTGGGAGAAGGCTGATGAGATAAAAAACGACGCCGTTTACAACAGCCTGTTAGAGGAAGCAAGTGAAATAGAGAAGACAAATAAACGCCTATCACAATTATTGAGCGAGCTATAAAAGATATCCGCTCAAAGACCATATAGAACAAAACGGAAATCCCGGGGTCATCTACTACTCGCAGCGAATCGCAAAACGAATAACATTAAACTGTGAATAAAGATTTATAGGACCCCGCTCCACCTTAAAGGCGGGTGAAATACATACCATAGTTGATCGAGGAGGAGATTTTCAAATGGCCTTTCGAAAGAAAACATATGTGTCATGCTATGGTCGAAGAGATAGGAGAGAGTGGCTCCGGCAGAAGACGTGGTCATGGGAGTAATATTCCAGAATTAACTGCCTTTCGATCCAGTAAATCAAATATCGCACGTATTGCTTCAACGTATGTCGAAAGGTCAGACGATAGAATGCTTCAAGTAGCAGTCTGAGATCCTGAAAAAACAATTGGATTCTATACTTGTGCGCATAAATGAATTGAGCGATGAAAAAGGTTAAAAGACTAAAACGCAAACAATGAAGAAGAGATGAAAAACGCCACTGTCATATCAAAAAACAAACTGGAACAAAAGGATTTCAGGTGGAATTTTTCCATGGGTCTTATTCACGGCACCTTTTTTACCGGTGGCCAGGCCTTTGGCAGTCCGGATACAATACTGCCTGTGTTTCTTCATCATTTTACCAGTTCCAAGATATTGGTCGGGCTGTCCTCCACACTACTGGGGAGCCTCGGTGGCATAGGGAATGTCCTTCCCCAACTCTTTGTCGCAAACAGATTGGAGGCAAAGATCCATAAGAAACCTGTGCTACTTATAGCTATTACTGTTCGCGCCTTATGCTGGGGATTACTATCTTTGATAACTTTGCTCCTTGCAGAATCATATCCAAATTTAACAGTTTTTTTTCTTTTTGTCTTTCTTTTGGTATTTACCTTTATGGGCGGAGTTGCCTCTATACCATTTTATGATATATGGGGAAAGGCGCTTCCCCCTACTGTAAGGGGAAGATTTTTTGGCCATCGCCAGTTTTGGGGAGGAATTCTTGCTGTAGGCTCAGGGTTTATTGCAAAAATAATCCTGGGAAGCAGGAGAATCAATTTTCCGGAAAACTTTTCGCTCCTCTTCTTTCTTGCATTTATTTTTATGGCGATATCCTATCTCGCACTTGGCTCCGTTAGGGAGCCTTTACAGGAAGTGCATAAAAAGCCTCTCCCTTTTAAGAGTTTTTTAAAGAAGGCTTTTCATATTTTAAAAATTGATTATAACTACAGGAATTTTCTTGCAGTACAAATATTAGGAGGAGCCGGTGCTCTCGCATTGCCCTTTTATGTGCTCTATGCGAAGGATGTTTGCCATATTGCATTGGGAATGGTAGGTATTTTTCTTATGGCCCAGATGATTGGCAGCGTAGTATCAAATATACTCTGGGCATATCTATCTGATTTTACGGGAAACAAAAGAGTTGTTCAGATAAGCACGCTTTTAGGCATTGTGCCCCCATTGGTTGTACTTTTCATGCCACATCAATTTCCCGAATTATTTATTCTATTATTTACGGTAATCGGGTTTTTCGTGGCAGGGAGAGTAATAGGAAAAACAAACTTTTTACTGGACATTGCCCCTCCGAAGGAGCGACCGTTGTATATCAGTGTAAATGGCACGCTGACTATTCCTGTTATGCTTTTTCCTCTAGTAGGTGGAATCATTGTTCAGCACACATCTTATACCTTTCTTTTTATCATCACTTCAGTACTGATTCTTATTGGTATACTCCTAAGTTTTAAGCTGGAAGAACCTAGAACTGGTGTCAATGCGGGAACGACAAAGCTTTTTTAATGGCAAAGGTAACATCGATACGATGAGAGACAAATGATACAGAAAAACTCTGAATCATAGTCAAAATTAATTGATAGGCAAAATTATATTTTCAGCTTGCTGGAAATACCGGTCGAAATTACTTCCGCAGGTGGCGGAAAAAACTAAGCCTGCTCTGATTCCAGAGGGATGGTTACCGACTCCTTCTCCTTCAGGGTGTAGCGTTTTTTCCCTACCAGGATGTCCACCGGCTGCTTCCTGCTCTCGGTGAGCTTCTTGACCGTCAGCGCATCGGGAGTGATGGCGATGTGAAACCAGTTGCGGCGGTGGGAAATCTTGAAAGCCATCCGCCGCCAGTGGAAGGGAATCTGGGGTTCGAGCAGAACCGCGTCTTTGAACAGGCTGATGCCGGCGAGAGCCTTCATCACCAGGTCCAGGGTGCCCCCCATCACCCCGGTGTGAATCCCCTCCTCGGTGGTGCCGCCCTGAATATCCTCGACATCGCTCTTCAGAGCAGCGTGGAACCAGCGCCACATGTCCTGGCGGTGTCCTCTCAGATACTTCAACAACCCTGTGTGTACGATGAAGCTCAGGGTGGAACCGTGACTGGTACGCTGGCAGTAGTACTCGTAGTTCTTTCGCATCAGCTCCAGCTCGTCCCCGACCCTGTAGCCCATCAGCTCGAGGATGTGCTTCACCTGTCCGGGGGACAGCAGGTAGTAGGTCATTAATACATCCCCCTGCTTGGACAGCTTGTAGCGATCCGGAGAATCCCCCTCGGCCTTGAGGATGCGGTCCAGCCGGCCGATGTTGCCGTACTTATTCCGGTAGGCCTCCCAGTCCAGCTCCTTGAGATCCATGTAGCCGTCGAACTGGGAGATGATTCCCTCCTTGGAGATGACGACATTCATCTTACTGACGATGTCCTTCCATAGTTCCATCTCCTCCGGCTTGAATCCCGTTTTCTCCACCAGGATATTCACCTCCTTCTTCGGGAGATATTCCAGGGTCTCGATGGTCTTGTGCATCAGCCAGCTGACCAGGATGTTGGTGTAGGCGTTATCGTTCAAACCGCCGTTCTCCTCATCCGCTTCCGGATACTTCTCGTGGAACTCATCCGGTCCCATGACGCCCCGGATGTGGTATCGCCGGTCCGCCTCGTCATACTCGGCGATGCTGGCCCAGAAGCGAGTCGTCAGGACAAGGATCTCCGCCCCGTACTCATTGAGGAACTCTAAATCCCCCGTGCAGTAGAAGTACTCCCAGACGCTGTAGGCCACGGCAATCGAGACGTGTCGCTGGCAGCTGCTCAGGTCCGGATCCCACTTCCCGGAGACGGGATTGAAGTGAACGATCTGTGTCTCCTCGTGACCATTGTCCGCCGTCTGCCAGGGGTACATGGCGCCCCGGTAGCCGTGCTCGTGGGCGTACTCCCGGGCCCCTTCCAGACGCCGGTAGCGGTACAGCAGCAGGGCACGGGAGATCTGGGGGAAGTGAAGATTGAAGAAGGGATAGATGAACAGCTCATCCCAGAAGATATGTCCGCGGTATGCCTCGCCGTGCAGACCCCGGGCGGGCATGCCGGCATCGATGTGACGATTATGGGGACTGGCTGTACAGATCAGGTGATATATGTGCAACCGCAGGACCCGTTGGGCGAAGCGGTCCCCTTCAACACGGATATCCGCCCGATCCCAGAGGTCGCGCCAGGCCCGTTCGTGGGCATCCCTAAGCTGGGAGAAGGACGGGGTATCCCGCAGAGAAGCCCGGGAGGCCGCCTGCGGATCGGTGACGTCCCGGTCTCTCGAGGTGTAGATGCTGACGATCTTCTCCAGAACGTACTCCCGTCCCTGTTCGGCGGAAAAGGCGATCTGTTCGGCGATCAGGCCGACATCGTGTGCCACCCGACGCTGCCCTTCTGTCTGTTTGGCGTCGCAGCGAAAGCTGTGCCGGGCCTGCATGTAGATTCTGACCTTCGATGTGACGGTCTGGACTTCCAGGTTGATCGCCCCCTCTCCCTCGCTCACCGAGATAGGAGTCAGGTGCCTTGAGTTCAGCTCACGGTAGCGGGGAACCCCGTAGTTGATCACCGTACCGTCGAGGGAAGACCTCAGCGTGATACTGCCCGACCAGTTCTCCGGGCGCACCGTGAAGCGGATCGCACCGAGGTGCGGATTGACCATGCTGGCCAGTCGTTCGGACTCGATCGTCGTAACACGACCCTTCTTGTCTTTGAAGGTCATGCAGCGGCTCATCACGGCGGTCCGAATATCCAGGCTGTGCCGATAATCAATGAGCTCAAAATCCAGAGGATTGCGGAACCTGCCGTTTTCGATCCGCAGCTCGATGAGCAGCCAGTTGGGGCAGTTGACCAGATCGTTGTTGGTGATGGTTTTTCGGAATACCACACTGGGAAGGGAGTTGTATACCCCGGCGAGATAGGTTCCCGGGTAGTGGACAACATCGTCGGCCCGATTCGCCTCGAAGCAGCCTCTGGTTCCGAAATAGCCGTTTCCCACGGTGGTGAGTGATTCCCGCAGCCGCTCCCGCTCCGGCTCGAAGCCGTGATACACGAGCATCCAGTTGTCCCGTTCCAGATCCCGCTCGAACCAGAGCCGGATATCCTTCCAGGACAACTCCTTCATGTCCCGAATCACGATATCCGCACCGGACTTCTTAAGAGCCCGGACGTCACCGCCCCGGGCGATGCCGACCACCAGGGCGAAATTCCCCCTCCGCCCGGCCTCGACTCCGGAGATCGCATCCTCAACCAGAATGCAGGAACCGGGATCCACCCCCAGATTCTCCGCCGCCGCCAGAAAGATATCCGGCTCGGGCTTTCCCTTCAGACCAAGCTCCCGGGACACGTTGCCTCCCACAACGTCCTCGAACAGGCTATCCAGGCCGGTTTTTTCCAGAATGAATTGGCAGTTCATGCTCGAGGAGGACACGGCGACTTTCACCCCGCGCTGTTTCAAGTTCTTGATGAAGCCAATCGTGGTCTGGTAAATCTCCACTCCCTCGGAGCCAACCAGCTCTCGGAACAGCTCGTTCTTTCTGTTGCCCAGGCCGCATACACTTGCAGCGTTGGCCGAATCCCGCGGCTTGCCAAAGGGGATGGAGATATCCCGGGAGTCGAAGAAGGACTTCACCCCCTGGTAGCGGGGCTTTCCGTCCACGTAGGGGATGTAGTCATCCTCAAGGCTGAAAGGCCGTCTCTGTTCGTCGGACAGCCCTTTATGCTTCTGCAGACAGGTGTCGAAGGTCTGTTTCCAGGCCTTGAAATGTACCTTGGCGGTCTGGGTGATCACACCGTCCAAATCGAAAATCGCACCACTGCAGCAGTTTTTTTCTTTCATCTTCTATCCTTTCCCAGTTGATTCAACAGACAGACCAGAACGTCCGGTTCGCTCACGAAATGAGCACGCCCGCAGGTCCGACGGACCGCCTCCTGCAGCGCCTCGTCCCGGGTGACAAAAATCGTCGAGGTTTCGAGGGACTTTGCCTGCGCAGCCGCGACCATGGGGATATCCGAAGAGGTGTCACCGCAAACCAGATTTCCTCCCCGGGTCAAACCCAGACCGAGCTCCGCCTCCAGGAACAGGACCCCGTCTCCCTTGTCGAAGTCTTTGAGTCCCGATTCGCCCTCCACGGTCAGGATGATCTCGATGTCTTTTCCCGTATCTTCCGTGCGGAAGTACACTCCCTGGGGATCGATATCCCGGATCAGCTCCTCAATCCTGCTCATGAATCCCTCGGATTCGGTCTCGGGGATCGAGCCGTAGATATCCTGTCTGGCAACGGTGGTCTGCCCGAACTTGAACTGCAGGCCCGAGCCGATCAGGCCGAACAGCTCGTACTGCGGATCCTGCAGCAGCTGTGCAAGCCGTCGATTCAGCCGGTCCAATTTCTTCTGCTTGTCCGGCTCGATAGCCAGAGCTCCCCGCCGCCCTTTGTCGTCCAGGTACTCTCGGCCTTTCGAACCGGCCAGGACGAACAGTCTGGGGGGGCTGACGGTGAGGTCCTCAAGACCGACTCCGGAGAGCGGGGCGGAGGTCAGGATTACGGCGTTTTGCGCTGCTCTTTGGGAAAAGCGGGACAGGAAAAGGGCATTGTAGGCGGACTGGATCGAGGACAGGTAGCGACCGCAGTAGTTGTTCACCGTCCCGTCGCGGTCGCTGATCAGGCAGCCGAAGGGAAGGCTCAAGGTGCCGCAGAAACTGGCGGCGCTGGCCAGCTCTTCCTGAAAACCGGGATGAAGCTCGGCCAGATGGCTAAGAAGGGCCCCCTCTCCCTTTTGGAGAAAGACCAGGTCCTTTTCCAGCTCGCCGATTTCATAGTCCAGCTCCAGATAGAGCGCCTGCCCGCTCCGGGATTGTCCGGCGCTCAGTTCGAATCGATCGTCCTGGCGGGGGATGCGTTGAACAGCGTTGAGAAATGACCGGAGCATCTCGGAATCCTGCGGATCGGGGCTCTTGCCCCCCATGATCCGGGCGACCAGCCTGCGGCGCACCTTCCCCGTTTCCTGCATTAGGGTGTAGAACTGCTGAATCGTCTCTATCTCTTGTGGCATTTGCTCGGTCCGGAGTCAGGGGCTTGTACTTACCCTATATTGAATAGCTTCGCTAGCGTAATAAAAAGGGACGGCTGACTCGCGGCCCTTGAATTGGGAGCTACGAAGGGACTCGGTGATATGTATGATCCACAAAATCCTGGGATCGAAAGAGATATTACTTGGTCATCTCCTTCAGTAGAGATCTGACTCTGTCCACTGAAGGCACATTATACTTCGCCTTTGATGCTCCAAATCCGACCATTATTGAATATGCATTATCAGGAAGTACTTCAAAGATTTCCTCGTCAGTGACATCATCCCCGACAGCCAAAACAAAATCCCAGTCTTGTTTCATGATCCAATTGAGTGCCGCCCTCCCTTTGTTTATACTAGCATTTTTAACCTGGATCATTTTATTTCCTTCACTGATTCCAAGATTAAAACTTTCCGTGAGTTTCATGAGAAGCTCCTTCAGCTCGGCAACCCTCATCAATGCAAACTCTGGATCAGCCCTTCTGAAATGCCAGACGAGCGAGTAGTCCTTCTCTTCGATAAATGAGCCGGGTGTTCTATCCACATAGAGCTCGAGCACAGAACGTATCTCTTCTTTCCAGTCCTGCCTCAGATGCTCGATCACTGACCATTGTCCATCCTTTTCACACAACCATACACCGTGTTCAGCGATAAAGCCAACTTTTAAACTCTGAAACCAGGTATTGATAGATTCTTTATCTCTTCCGCTTATTATGACCAGCTCATTCCCATCTTTCTCTCCAAGCTTCTTTAATAGATCGAATAACTCAGCATCTGGCCTTGCATGTTCCGGTCTTCTGGAGAAGGGGATGAGTGTTCCTTCGTAATCGAGCAGAAGCAGGCGCTGTTTTGCATTTCTGTAATCTTCAATCAATTTTTTTTCAATAGAGGGAGCAACTCTCCTCGCAGAGAGCTCCTCCCTGTAATGGTATACAGCCTTCAATCTATCCATGAAATCATGGGCCCATCGCACCACATTGTATCGTTTCAATCTGTCCTGCATGACCTCGTTCCTGGCCTTCTGTTCTTCTAAAGGCATTTCAAGAGCTTCTTTTATTGCAGCAGCGACCTGTTCTCTATTATTGGGATTCACGATAATAGCCTCCCCGAGCTCATGAACGGCCCCTGCCATGCCGCTCAGGATAAGCATCCCCCCATTATTGCCCTTAACAGCGATATACTCCTTTGCAATAAGATTCATGCCGTCCCGCAATGGTGTAACAAGAGCAATATCACCGATAAAGTAGAGAGCGGTGAGTTTTTGAAAGGGCAGAAACTGGTAAAGATACCAAACCGGCATCCACTCCATTGTTCCGTACTCTCCATTGATCCTCCCCACAAGTTCGTCCAATTCGCGCTTGAGTATTCTGTAGGTCTCCACTCCTGTTCGCGATGGAACCGCTACCAGTATCAGAGTCACCTTTTCCCGATATTCTGGATAGGTACGTAGAAAGCAGTCAAAGGCCTCCAGCCGATGAAGTATTCCCTTACTATAATCGAGTCGATCGACCGAAATAATGATCTTGTTTCCTTTTGCTTCTTTCTTTAATCTCTCTATCTCACTTTTTATCTCTTTCTTACTGGGTGCATTCGCATAGCAATCGTAATCAATACCCATGGGGAACGCATCCACCTTTACCATCCGGTTGTCAATTATAATCTGGCCAATGGTATGCTCATAGCCCAGGAGCCGGCTAACGCTCGAGAGGAAGTGCCGCATATAATCATACGTATGAAAGCCAACCAGGTCGGCACCCAGTATCCCCTCGATAATTTCATTTCTCCATGGGAGAAGACGGAAAATCTCAAACGATGGGAATGGAATGTGCAGAAAGAATCCGATTTTTGCGTCAGGAAGTCTTTCACGTATAAGGTTTGGAAGCAGTAGCAGGTGATAATCGTGTATCCAGATGGTATCCTCTGGATTGGCAAATTGAACCACAGTTTCAGAGAATAGCTTATTAACCTTTTCGTACGCCTGCCACATACTCTTGTCATATGTCGTATAATTCGGAAAATAGTGGAAGAGAGGCCAGATAGTCTTGTTGCAAAAACCATAGTAGAACTGCTTGACATCCGTCTTTGAAAGAAAGATTGCATGGTTCTTGTAATCCTCCATGAGGGTGCGCTGGATGGACTCTCTCTCATCAATACTCAGTGATTCAGATGTCACACCTCCCCACCCTATCCAGAGGCTCTCGTAGTTCTGATAGAATGAGCCAAGCCCGGTTGCAAGCCCTCCCATACTCTGCTTGTAACTGATCTTGCCTCTCTTTTTCTCGATAGTAACCGGTAGTCTGTTAGATACAAATATTAGTTTGCTACCCATATCTAATTCCTTTAAAAATGAAATAAATCAAAGTCATGGTATATTTCTTCCGCTATGAAACTCAGCCCTTACTCTCGGTAAAGCGCCGGGATATTTTGATTGAATAAAGTTAAGGAGTTTTTCCCTCACCTCACATCGAAGATTCCAGGCTGTGGAGGCTTCCTGTGCACTCATTAGGGCGCGTAATTCAACAGATTTCTCTGTCATATTGGTTATTTGCAGGTTCCATACCTTCCCATCCCATAGCTCAGACTCCTGTAGGATGCGGTGAAGTTCTTCTCTCACCTCCTGTACTGGAATGGTATAATCAGTATATAAAAAAACTGTGCCCAGAAGATCTGCTGATTCACGGGTCCAGTTCTGGAAAGGTTTCTCGAGAAAGTAGGTGATCGGGAGGACCAATCTTCGAAGATCCCATATACGTACAACAACATAGGTTAAGGTGATTTCCTCTATCCTTCCCCACTCACCTTCTACAATCACCACATCATCTATTCGAAATGGCTGCGTGATTGCAATCTGTAGCCCGGCCAATACTGTAGATATAGAACGCTGTGCTGCAAATCCAATGACGATTCCCAGTATTCCAGCAGATGCAAAGATTGCTGTGCCGAGCTGACGCACCCTTTCAAAGCTCATTAACATAATCGCCAATGCAATAACACAAATTACAATAATTACTCCTCGTTTGAAGAACTGAACCTGCGTGTATATTTTTCTAGCTTTTAGGTTATCCCTGACATCAATTCTATATCTATTGAGAATGAGATCTTCAAGAACAAATGCCAGCTTTGCAAGTAGCCAAGAAACTGAGATTATGAATGCCACACTTATAACCTTCCTGATTAAATCCATAACATTTGGCGAGAGTGCTGTGAGCTCTAGAGAGAAACTCACTGCAACAAGAGGTAATAGTAAATATAACGGTGAGCTTAGATGTTTTGCTAATGACTTCATAAGGATAGCTCTGCTCCTCTTAGCAGCAGCTTTAATAATTATTACAAACAAGAATCGGACGGCTATAGCAATGACTATTGCTCCGCATAAGAGCGCTCCAGATTTCGCAACAATGGGAAGATTAAAGACAACTTCTTTCATTTGATTAATAATTCCTCCTGACTTCCTTTTATTATGGTGCTTGATATATCACTTGATCGGCTCCTGACCACTATGCTGGTTTACTCTTTGGTAAGAACACATACCCTGTTTTTTCCTGATTGTTTTGCCTTATACATTGCCTTATCAGCAGCATCTATCAAGACATTTTTATCAGGAAACCGGCTGCCTTGATGTTTATTATAATTGATAGGCAAAGCACGGAATAACAAATCTCATCCATGCAACCATCTTTTAAATATATACTATTTTCCACTCCCATTATACTTTGTTCTAAAACTATGTCAGGAAAAAAGAAAAGATATAGCTTCGAAGGAGAACGATAATCCCGAACTCTACACTGCTATGTCTGTAACGGAAAAAAAAAGGTCCTTTCCCCTGTTCTTGTTTTCACTTTCATTCATGTCGAACAAAGGCCATGATAGCGTTATAGGTGCCCACATTACTTCTTCAATTATACAAGCTTCGGGGATATGTATTGCGATACCTCAACCATTAAATCGGTTACTTTGAATCTTCTTAGATTGATAACTCGAATTGCAACTATACATTACAATTAGAATAAATAAATTTTCTATTGTAATTATACAAATAAATGATATTATTGTAAAAAGGAGTAATTACCAATGTCAAAGCAGAAATCTATCATGCTCGTATTATTTATTGTTTTACCTATCGTATGGCTTACTGGTTGTCCAACCTCTACTGATAATAATGGAGACGCTAATAAAGTAGAAAACCCGTCATTTTCAATTGAAGGGCGCACATACTTTTTCCCCCAGGATGTCCTTATAACTACTGCCACTCCCGGGGCAATGATTTATTATACTACTGATGGCACAACTCCAACACGTGCATCCACACCATATTCACAAGCTGTTTCAATTATCTCGACTACGACGCTTAAAGCAATTGCGATTAAGGAAGGTATGACCGACTCTGATATCGCTTCTGCACTATATACAATTACACCTCTGGGCGAAACAATTAATGCATATATGGATATCGTGAATAACAAGATATATGACGTCTCGCCTCAAATGGAATACAGTTTGAATGACGGACAGGACTGGTATGCTTGTGATAGTTCTGTAATTGATGTTACGTTTAGTGTTGGAGATAAGGTATGGGTACGAATAACAGATGATGCTGTAATTGAGAGATACCTTGGAGAGGTTGCGTCTTTATCTGGACCGGACCTGTCAGCAGGGGACCAAATATATATAGGATTCGACAACTGGGGCGACTTATTCTCTGGTGCTCCCGGGGATTCATTGAAAATAATGTTCTGGTTTGAAAATATTGGTACAGCAAGCGGATATGATTCTGCACATCGCATACGATTTTACCTTTCCGTTGATCATACCATCACGGAAACAGATACTCTTCTCCTTGATTATCCGTATGATTATGATTGTCCAGTGGGTGAGGTTTACGGCGGTCAGGTGGATTTCAGCGTTCCATCAGTTACTCCGGGTACATACTATGTTGGGTGTATTATAGATGCAACAGATGTAATATCTGAAATGAATGAGGGTAATAATATAACCCTGCCTGGAAATACGGCTGAATTCATAGTGGAGAATGCGAGTCCACACTCCGAGGGCGCGTGTAAATTTATTAATTCATGGGGAAACTGGGGAAGTTGGGAAAACATACATGACGGTCATTATTGGGTTACCTATGAAACGATGAAAAAACAGGAAATGATAATTTATTATTATTACAATGATTACACTCATATATATGAACCCTCTGTAGTAGCAGTATTTAAACTAACTCATGTTGAGAGAGACGACTGCAAAGTTGTTTGTGGGTTGGGTGACCCTGTCGCTCCTTACATGAAAAAAGAGTTGCAAAGCCGCTTGGTTGATACTCTTCTGTCGGGACCGGAGCCATTCCCGGATAATACTATTGTATTGGATATATCAGAGTTTGCCAGCGCTATTAACGATTTTGATCTTTTTCTCTCAATTGAGAATTCGGGTTCAATTGTCGGTACCATTGATTCTTTTTCAGTAGAATTCTATTCAGATTATGATTCTGCACCCTTTAACATAATTTCAGGTGGAACTGAAACAATACCTGCATCTGGTACAGTAAGTGTCGTTGCAAGCACGAAAGGTTCTTTGACACCCCAAGAGTTGATGGGAATCAAACCGCTTCCGCGAAGCGATATGTATGGCACCTATTTTTTTGAAGAAAAGCCGTCAGAACAGGAGCTACTCTTTGATATGGAGAGCTGCGGTGTTTACATTGAAGGGAAAAATTATAATGAAATCCTCTATGAAGGGTTTGGTACTGGTGCTCATCCTCCTACTAGGGAGCAATGGTTAAATATGAAGAAGCTGCGCGCAGTTGGGGCTTATACTGCATTGGGAACGCTGCCGGATTCAATTGATCTCTCAGCCACAAGATTTTTTCCGCCAATAGGCAGCCAGGGAGATGAGGGATCCTGTGCTGCTTTCTCATTGGGATACTATATTCATACATATACTGAGGCAAAGGAGCATAACTGGGACTTGCGTGGAACTGGGTGGTCATATCCTGATCCATCGGGTAGAAGCATAGATGGTATTCCGGACGGCAACCTGGATAAAATATTTAGCCCCGATTTCATATATCACCAGATCAATGAAGGCGTTGATGAAGGATCCAACTTCAGTATGGCTGCTTCTCTGATAATTAGAGTTGGTTGTGCGACATGGTCCAAAATGCCCTATGATACGGAGGATCATACATCCTGGCCCTCTGAAGAGGCTTGGAGGGAAGCGTGCAGGTATCGCGGGAGGGAGGTTGGAAATCATTACTGGGACTTCATTACCAGTGGATATTTTGTTATTCAGAACGATTCTGATATTAATCTTTTGAAAACACTTATACATGCGGGATACTGTGTAAGTACGGGAATAAATGCAGGACCAGATGGTTTATATGATTTATTGGACAGTAATGATGTAGTAGATCGTCCTGATGTTGAATCGATGGAAATAAATCATGCGCAGACTATTGTCGGATATAAGGAAGGTTCCGCATGGGATAAAACAGACCCTGATGGTTAATAAACTGTTTAATTATTCCTCATCGAAATATTTGAGTGATTTTTAATGTCTCTCTACGAAGGTGTATTATTGTAGATTTTTCATTGTATGAGGGATGAAGTAAAGGGTAATCATACATAGAGTGAAAAATAAAATTATTTGTTTTATGTGTAGGATACGTTATTCGATATGTTTGCAAGAATTATTCTCATAAGTGTAATCGTCTTTCCTCTTTTCTTTTGCTGTAAATCACGTGAAAGGAAGGGGGATAGTCTGCAGAATAAACCATCTGAAGTCCACCAAGCGAAAGAGAATGCCGTACCTCACGAGGAGGATGTTGCAGGAGGGTATTCTGTAATTGATATTAGTTCGCAGACTTCTATAGAAGCGTTTGAATATCTAAAAAATGAACTTTCGATATCACATTCAGAGATTACTGAAATTACAGTTCAAGAAGCAATGCTTCAAGTTGTTGCGGGATACAATATAGTATTAATCTGTGAATATAAAATTGTATCTGAAAATCAGAGTCACATTTTATCTGCAAAGATTTATAAAGACTTACAGGATAATATGCGCATTAAAGAATTGGAATTGGAGACTACAGGGTCGGGTATGAGGTTGATGAAGAACATCAGAGAATAAATATCATGGCAGTGGGGCATAGAAGAGTGAAATAATAGTTGACATCAAACAAGGACAAATATTATCATCTTTTGGTAGCATCACAATGAATGTACCTGAAGCCAATTTATTAAATCAAAACAAGTACTGCACTTGATAAGAGGTAACTAAGCAGGTAAAGGGTGAGCCTTTTCCTGCGTTATTTTATTATGTGGTCTTGATTTATCTTTAAAGATCTAGCCTTTCGGGTCTAGGCTCGGGCTGCGCAAATCTTAACAAATTAATCACCACATTAGGTGATCAGGTTCACTAAATTCAACGCTATTACTACCTTATCAATCCGATCAACATTACGAAATCCTGTTCGCTGAGCGGGTACGTAACAACCAGCGTGGCTTCTCTTCTTCTTGAAAAAGGCG
>CBFDDP010000069.1:0-17019 GCA_965603595.1 uncultured bacterium | reverse complement strand
GTTTCCTGTAGCTCCTCAAGGGTAAGGGCGACCGAACGCAGTGAGGAAGTCCCTTTTGGGGCGACCGAACGCAGTGAGGAAGTCCCTTCTGGGGAAGTACCTTTTGGGGCGACCTCAACACCCTCGATGATGCTGTGCAGGGGCGCTGCGAGCAGGGCTGAGCCCCCTCCTGATATGAGATTCAATATGAGGGTCTGTTCGTCAGCACGATCCGCCATCTCCAGAATTCTCGCTGCAGCATCTAGGCTGTTGAAATCCGGAACGGGATGGCCCGCCTCTATGGTTTCAATGATACTCAGCGGTTCGGTGTGGCCATACTTGACTGAGATGAGGCCCTCGGTGATGCGGTCGCCACATATGGCCTCCACGGCTTTTGCCATCCTTGCCGTCGCCTTTCCCGCCCCGATCACCACGATACGTGTATAGCCACGAAGATCGATATCGAGGTTGCCATCCTCGGATGTGATGGTGAGCCTGTCTCCCTTTATGTTCAGGCGGTCCCGGATAAGGTTTTCGGGATTAACGCTGTCGACCGCTCTGGTGAAGATTCTTTCGAGATCATGAAAGGCCTTTTTCTCGTCCATACCATCTCCCGGTAGAGCTTGTACCAGTATAGTACGCACCCCTGCAGGGTATCAATACAAATAGCTTTAATAGGCAAAGTGAGCTGTCCCCAGATGGTTTGCATATGGTTTACAGGGCGGCGTTGACATTTACCAACTCACACCATACAATGACGTTTTACTCATCATACACAAGGAGTGATACCATGAGATTGGAACCGTTGCCTGCTTCGGAATTTGAGCGAAGAGTAAAAAGTGTACAGGAGGACCTACAGAGGGAAGGTATCGATGTTCTGATTGGCTATTCGAGCGAGAATGAGTCGGCCACGTCGAGGTTTTTCACCGGGTTCTGGCCCTTCTTCGATTTTGCCGTAGTGGTTATACCCAGTGATGGCAATGCGGTGCTTGTGACCGGCGGTCCCGAGTCACTCGAATTTGCGCAGGGTTTTTCCACCGTGCCGGAGATAAAGGTCAATCCGCTGCTCGTGGAAACCTCCCCTCCCGAATGGGTACCCGAAGTGGCGGGAGAATCCATGGAGAGCATCGTGCTTGATGCCCTGGGCAGAAAACCGAAACGAATCGGTATTGCCAACTTGAATATATTTCCCCACATATTGCTGGAGGACCTCGGTAAGGTCCGGACAGGTGCTGAGATCATACCTGCGGATGACATCGTTCTCAGAACACAGGCAGTCAAATCTGACGTGGAGATCCCCTACATTGTTGAGGCCTATCGAATCACCGAGCAGGCCATGCAGAAAGCGCTGGAGGAAGCAAAGCCCGGTATGTGTGAATGGGAGCTCGAAGCCATTGCCCGCGCGGAGATGGTTACCGCTGGCGCAGAGGGAACACCCTATCCCGCCTGGGTGTGCTCGGGGCCCAACACCACACTGAGCCTGTGCAGGTCCACAAACAGGGCAGTGCAGGAAAACGAGCTCATTCAGTTCACCTTTGGTGCCAAGTTTATGGGATACTGCGGCAACATGTGCCGCGCCTTTTCTTTCGGCACCATGCCGAAGCCTGCCCGAAAACTCATGGAGGTTGCCCTCGAGGCCATGGCATATACCATCGAAACGGTGAAGCCCGGAATCGAGGCATCGAGCGTGTTCGACGACTACTATAGTATCCTTGCCAAATACGGCTTTGAGAATTTTACGCTTTACGGTCCTGCCCACGGAACCGGTCATTCGGAGGTGGAGGGACTGTGGCTGGCCAAAGAGGCAGACTTCACCATAGAGCCGAACATGCTCTTCAACGTGGATATCTGGCTTTGCGACGGAGAGTATGGACTCCGCATTGAGGACGGTATCCTGGTCACCGACAGAGGGGTTCGCGAACTTACGAGCTACAGGCGAGAGGTTATTGAGCTGTGAGCCGGATTGAACTCGATGACATCCGGAGAGAGGTCGAAGGGAGAAAAGGTGAGATACTTGACTGGGCACAGGAGCTCATCCGATTCCCATCTGAAAACAGGCCGCCCGACGGTAATGAGGGTGTGGCACAGGATTTCATAGCCGACTCGTGCAGACGGATAGGTCTTGAGGTCGATGAGTTCACACCCACAAGTGTGTCCGGGATTACGAAACATACATCCTGGCTCAAGGGAAGGAACTATCCCGACGACCGGCGCAACGTGGTGGGTCTGTGGAAAGGGTCCGGCGGTGGCCGTTCACTTCTCCTGAGCGGGCACATCGATGTGGCTCCCTACGAGCCGGACAACTGGGAGGTCACCCGGCCCTTCAGCCCAGTGGTCAGGGAGGGCAGGCTTTACGGCAGAGGGGCAGCAGATTTAAAGGGAGGGCTCACAGCGGCATTCATGGCAGTGAAGCTTCTGCGGGAGATCGGATTCGAACCACGGGGAGACATCCTCTTTGAGAGCCTCGTGGACGAGGAGTTTGCTGGGGGAAACGGTACACTGGCAGCGCGACTCAAGGGGTACAATGCCGATCTTGCCCTTCTCACCGAACCCACACGCATGGAGTTGTGCCCCGCCTGCCTTGGTGCCTTTCTCGGCGATCTCACCCTGCACGGCAGGGCCGGCATTCCCTACATGGGATTTTCCATCCCCAGTCCTATTTTTGGTGCAGCACGAGCCATCGAGCTCTTTGGGCGCTGGCAGGAGGAGTGGCGTGAGCAGAACAGCCATCCCCTGTTCGCCGACAGCGGCAAAGAGCTGAACGTTGTGCTGTGGAACATCGACTCGAGAACGCCCGGGGAGTTTACCCAGCTGGGCATACCCCTTATTACGAAGATATCCTGGGTCGTGTGGTGTTATCCCGGCATGACAGAGGAGGAGTTTTACCGTCAGTTCGAGCGCTACTGGCAGGAGGCCGCTTCCCGGGATGAACTGTTGAAGCTCTTCACGCTCGACCTGAAAAGGACCTATCATTACGTACGAGCCTGGGAGACCGATAGGGATGCCGATGCAGTGAAATGCCTCGTCGAGGCATACGGTGCATATACCGGAGGGAAGGCACCGGTGGGCGGTGCTCCCTTTTCATGCGACATGGCTATTTACGGTGAGCACATGCCTGTGATGATCCTGGGTCCCCACGGCGACAACCTGCACGCACCCGATGAATGGGTGCTTGTGGACGATTTGTTCACCCTTACCGGTATCTTTGCCTGGCTCGCAGTCCAATGGTGTGACCGAACGAAGTGAGGAAATCCCTTTTGGGGCGACCGAACGAAGTGAGGCGACCGAGCAGAGCGAGGTGACCGACCGAAGGGAGGGAATCCCTTCAGGGAGAGTCCCTTCAGGGAGAGTCCCTTTTGGGATGATTGACACAGAAGAGGCTCAGAGCCCGATCTCGTCGGCGATCTTCTGCATCGCCCCGATAACCGTGCTGATGTGCTCATCGAGGGGGACACCGAGCTCCTCTGCCCCCTGCCGTATGTCATCTCTGTTCACGGCCGCCGCAAAGGCTTTATCCTTCATCTTCTTCTTCACCGATGATGCCTTGACGTCTGCGATCTTCTTCGAGGGACGGACAAGGGTGACCGCAACGATGAAACCGGTGAGCTCATCGACTGCGAAGAGGGCCTTTGCCATGAGGCCTTCCCTCGGGACACCGGTGTGATTTCCGTGTCCAAGAATTGCTGTAGTCCATGCGGGGGGATAGCCCCTCTCCTTCAGTATCTCAACACCCTTAAAGGGATGGTCCTCGAGACTGGGGTATCGTTCATAGTCAAAGTCGTGGATCAGACCCACGATACCCCACGACTCCACATCCTCCCCTAGCTTCTCCGCATAGTCCCGCATGGCGGCCTCGACGGCAAGGGCGTGTTTGATGAGCCCCTGCTTGGTCGTGTACTCGGTCAGAAGTTCCCATGCCTGTCCCCTGCTAATCGCCATACTGCGCCTCCCCTCTCTCCCTAGTGTAGCTTTTCGAATATCACCGATGCAACCGCGTTGTCATCCAGATGGGACATACTCACCTCGATGTTGTCAACCTGCAGGCGCCTGGCGTGTTCTTCAGATGCGCCGTAGAGCCTGATATAGGGTTTGCCCGATGGCTCGTGCCGTATTTCGATGTCACGAAAACGGACGCCCTTCCTGTTTCCTGTTCCAAGGGCCTTCATGGCTGCTTCCTTTGCTGCCCAGAATGAGGTGCAGATCTGTGAAGAATAGGCCTTCCGCCGCTCGATCAATATCCGCTCGTATTCGGTGTATATCTTCTTCATGAAACGGTCACCGAAATGGTTTATCGCATGTTCGATGCGTGCGGTACTCATGATGTCGATACCGTGACCCACAATCATGGTATATCCTCTATGCCCGTTCTCCCTCTGGGGTGGTTCCAGCTGTGCAGATCCTGCCCGGGCCGGAGTACTCACCACAGATGGTGCACGTCGGGCTTGATGTACTTTTCGTAGATCTCTCTGACCCGATTCATCTGCTCATCCGAGAGGGGTGGCAGGTCAGATGCCTTCATGTTCGTCTCTGCATACTCCTTACGGCTTGCGCCGGGTATGACGACACTCACCTCATCGAACATGAGCACCCAGCGCAGGGCCCAGAGTGCGAGATTTTCGGGAAACAGCTTCCTAAGCTCCTCGACCGCCTCGAGCCCCTTTACAAAGTCGACGCCAGAGAAGGTCTCACCGCGGTCAAAGAACTTCCCCTCACGGTTGAAGAAGCGGTGGTCACCCTTCTCAAACTTCGTGTCTCTGGTGTACTTTCCTGCAAGCAGGCCGCTTGCCAGTGGGACGCGTACGATGATGCCTACGTTCCGCCGTTTGGCCTCCCTGAAAAAGAGTTCCGCGGGCCGCTGTCTGAACATGTTGAAGATGATCTGCACCGATGCACACTTCGGATATTCGATCGCCTTGAGGGCCTGTTCCACCTTTTCCACACTCACACCGTAATGCAGGAGCTTCCCCTCCTCGACGAGGGATTCGAGTGTTTCGAAAACATCGGGATTATAGTAGACGTCTGTGGGTGGGCAGTGAAGCTGAATGAGGTCGATGGTGTCCACCTTCATGTTCTTCAGGCTGTCCTCCACGAATTTACGGATATTCCTGTCGTTGTAGCCTTCAGCGACATGGGGTTGCAGCCTCCTGCCGCATTTTGTCGCCACATAGATCCGTTCTTTATACTCCTTTATCACCTGACCGGCCATGTTTTCACTCAGACCGTCGCTGTACACATCGGCGGTGTCGATGAAGTTAGTCCCCCCGTCGATAGCCGTGCGTACCGTTTCCCGGGCCTCATCAGCGTTGAACTTTTCACCCCACCTGCCGCCGAGCTGCCAGGTGCCGAGGGATATCTCTGATATCTTCCATCCTGTTTTCCCCAGCGTGCGCTTTTTCATTCTTCCCTCCCGCCTTTTCATTGATAGTATATTTGCACTGCAATCAGGTGCCCTTACACTTGATTTTGTTCTCTTAATATAATAAACAGGGAAGGCGGGTTAAGAAAAATTATTTACCCCGTCATAAGCTTGACCTTATCTTCAATTGGACGCATGAGAACAAGGATACATGAGAGCAGGTTACGGAAGAACGGGATAGATAGATGAAGAAAGAGCTGCAGCGATACCGGTCCGCGATAGACAGGATTGATCGGCGGATCGCAAGGCTTTTAAAAAAAAGACTCACCCTCGTAAAGCTGGTGGGCCGGTTGAAGAGGAAGCAGGGACTGACGGTTGTACAGCCCGAGCGGGAAGGGGAGATCCTGACTCGTGTAACCCGTTCTGTCTCCGAGAGAGAAACGCGGGATTTTCTCACCACCGTATACCGGGCCCTGTTCAAAGCTTCCTACAGGGCCGAGGGTGATGGTGAGGGTGTTTGATGGACGCGCATATTGAGGGCAGGAGGACTCTGCGCGGAACCATGCAGGTACCTGGGGACAAGTCCCTATCCCATCGTGCGGTCATGCTCGGCTGTCTCGCATCGGGCAGAAGCAGGATAGGAGGCCTTTCTTCAGCACAGGATGTGGGAAGCACGATACGGGCCTTTCGGGGAATGGGCATCACCATCGGGACAGACAGTGGAGAAACTGAGATCCATGGTACGGGTATTGCGGGGTTCGATGATGCTGTTCCCGGCAGCTTGCCTGAGATCGATTGTGAAAATTCAGGCACCTCCGCACGCCTTCTCATGGGGCTGTTGAGTGGTGCAGGAAAAAAGGTTACGCTGACAGGGGATGACTCGCTCCTTCGCAGACCCATGTTGCGGGTCGTGGAGCCGCTCAATGACCATGGCGCGTCGATAAGGACCACAGATGGTCGACTTCCCGTTACGCTTACCGGCGGCAGGGTTGTGCCCATACACTACAGGCTGCCTGTTCCCAGCGCACAGGTCAAGTCCTCACTTATGCTCGCCGCGCTCTTCCTTGACGGTCGGTCTGTGATTGTCGAACCCGTATTGACGAGGGACCACACCGAACGTATGCTCATGCACATGGACGGTCCTATCGCCATCAGGAACACGCAGCGCGGCAATGAGATACACATTTCGGGACAGGGAGAACTCTCCCCCCTAAAACTCACCATACCGGGCGACATTTCCTCTGCGGTATTCTTCATCGCAGCTGCACTGGTGACACCCGGTTCCTCGGTCACGATTAAAAATGTGCTTCTCAACCCTACACGGGCCCATATACTCGAGGTGTTCAGGCGAATGGGCGCGCGGATCGAAACCCATGTTCGGGAAGAGTATCCAGAGGTTGTGGGGGATATAGATGTGCGGTATTCTAAACTCTCCGGCGTCAGGGTGGGGGGAAGGGAGATTCCTCTCATCATCGACGAGATCCCCGCCCTTGCTGCCTGTGCCCTCTTTGCCCGCGGTGAAACGGAGGTCAAGGGAGCGGGGGAGCTCCGTGTAAAGGAGAGCGACCGTATCAGCAGTATCGTTCATATGGTGCGTGCCTTTGACGGGAGCATTGAAGATGCCGAGGACGGCTTCACGGTGCATGGCAGGAGCGGTTGTGCCCCCGCTGAGGTGGACACCTTCGGAGACCACCGTATTGCCATGGCTGCTTCCATCATTGCCCTGGCCACGAAGGGAAGGAGCCTCATCAGAAACGTCCAATGCGTGCATATATCCTTTCCCGATTTCTTCGAAGTGCTCGAGAACATTTCGGGGTAGTTTCACCCCTTTTCAGATTGCATAATAGGGGCCCTCAGGATACAATGAGATACAAACATCTATCACAGGCTGCCGACTAAACCCATGGTTTTTTTAAAGCTCCTGGCAAAACTCATCAAAGTCCTCAGATCGGGTGAAGACCCTCGAAAGATCGCTGGAGGGTGCATGCTGGGGATGATGCTCGGGCTTCTCACCTTCAAGACCCTGTTCGCCGCACCCCTTCTCCTTATCCTCATCCTTGTCAATGTGAACCTGGCAGCGGCGATTGTGGGTCTTTTCATATTCAGGCTCATCGGGTATCTTGCTGACCCCCTGCTTCACTCTCTGGGCTACTGGGTTCTCGCGGATATACCGGGCCTGGAGGGTTTCTGGACAGCACTGGCATCCATGCGTATCGTGCCTTTTACGCGGTTCAACAACACGCTGATCATGGGAGGTCTGCTCGCCGCCGCAGTGCTTGCAATTCCCCTGTTCTGGGGAGTAAAGCGGCTCATCATCGGGTATAGGGAAGGGTACCAGGAGAGAGTACAGAACTGGAAGATCATAAAGATTCTAAAAGGATCCGCTTTATTCAGGTTCCTGTCAGGTGTGGAAAAACTGGGAGGACGTTGATGAGAAAGCAGGGCCTCATTTTCCTCATTGTCGTTGCCGCACTGGTGATCTTCATGAATTCCGTTGTTACCGACCGCTGGCTCGAGCGGCGGATGGAGAAACTCGGGAGCAGGAGTATTGGTGCGAAGGTCGAGTTCTACCGCCTCAATTTTTCCCTCCTCGATCTCAGCCTGAGCTGGGAGGGGTTACAAGTGACAGATCCTGATGATACATGGACCAATCTGTTTGAGACCGGACACTGTGCCTTCGACCTGGCTCTCGAACCGCTGATGAAGCGGAAGGTCGTCATCGAGGATTTCGACCTGCAGGGCCTTCGCTTCGGAACGCCCCGCAAGACAAACGGTGCGCTTGCGAGAGGAAAGAAACAGAAGTCTCTGGGCCAGTCGAAGGTCGTGCAGTCGGTTGAGCAGAACATCAAAGCAGAAATCGAGCGCTACCCACTTCTGAATCTCGGCATACTTCAGGGGACTGTTGACGTCGACAGCCTCTGGGATGAGGTGGCCTTGGAAAGTCCGGAACGAATCCAGGCCCTGAAGGAACAGTATGTTTCAAAGTATGATGCGTGGGAGATACGAATTGCGGACCTTCCCGGAGGACCTGAGATGGTAGTGCTGGAGCGAGATATCGATTCCATTCGGGTCGGCCAGATTGACACTCCGCAGGAAGCGAAGGCGAGCTACGATCTGCTTCAGACGACTGAAGAGCGGAACAGGGATTATTATCGCACTGTAACCCAGGTGCGGGACGACCTGATCATGGAGCGGACGGACATCAGCGGCGTGAAAGGTGAAATCGACGCATGGATCGAGGAGGATTATCGGCGCATACTCGCCATGGCCGGGCTTCCGGAACTCTCGCGAAGGGGTATAGCCACCATGCTCTTTGGTGAGCGTATTGCACACAGAATGGAGAAGGTGCTGCATATTGTGGGCAGTGTACGTACCTATTCGCGGAAGGTTGGCAAATACATACCGGCGAAGGAGTTTCCACCACGAGGTGCGGGGCAGGATATTCAGTTTACCAGCGAGCAGGACCATCCACGTTTCTGGATACAGCGGCTCAGGCTGACGGGAGAAACTGCACAGGGTGTCGGGATTGGTGGTACGGTGCTCCATGTGGTTTCCGATCAGCAAAAAATAGATCGGCCCACAACGATTCAGCTCGGAGGAGCGCGCGCGGACGGGGCTGGACTGGATTTTGCGGGTGTTATTGACGGCCGTGATGATGTACCGAAGGAGCAGTTTAATCTCACCCTTAAGGGATTTCCCCTCGAGGGGCGTACCCTCACCGATTTTCCCTTCCTTGCATATACCCTTTCAGGAGGGGTTGCAGCTGTTACGGGACGGATCGATTTTGAGGGTCCCAATTTCCTCGCTGAGTTGGGGTTCAGGGGAACTGATGTCGGCTTTGATACACTGCAGCGTCCCGATGCACTGGATGACGAGCTCTATGCTCTGAGCCTGGCCATGGTACGCCGAATTGATGAGATACAGCTTGCGGCATCGGTCATGCAGAGGGGGGATGATTTCAAGCTAGATATAGAGAGCAATCTGGATGACATCGTGCTGGACGGCTTGAAACAGGTGATGTCTGAAGAGCTTCAGGCTATGCAGGAGGAGCTGTCGGAGCGGATAGAGGGGGAGATCGGTACAGCCCGAAGCGAGGTTGAAGCACTCATTACTGAGAGGGAAGCCTATCTGGAGAACGCCGTCTGGGAGGCTGAACGGCGGCTCATAGAGCAGCACACCCGCATTGAGCAGAAGAGGGAGGAAATTGACAGCAGGGTCAAGGCAGAGGAGGAGAGAATTCAGAGAGAGACTGAGGAGGAGCTTCAGAAACAACGGGAGAAGATAGAGGATAGGGGCAAGGGGCTTCTTGATTCGCTTTTATAAAGACCTCTTAGCTATCCCCCTGTCCGGACGCAACTCTCCTTTCGTGTGACTGACACTCTACATGCGTTGGTGGGTGCTGTTCAATAGTGCCTCTCGTTTACTCGCCGCCGCCAGGTGCCCTGATCTGGGGTTCAGCGGTGCTGATCTCCACATCGAGCGTGAGTTCACCGCTTTCAACGACCTTTTCAAAGACTGCCTTGTCGTTGTCATTGAAGGGCTTGACAACGTAGTTGGGCAGGTCGTAGTTGATGGCTTTGGGCATGAACCATTCGACGCGTTCGATATCTTCACCTTTTTTCCACACAATGAGGAAATGCTGCTCACCAGTTGCAGTCCGCGGTTTGTATATGCGGTATTTATCACGCAACTCAATGGGAAGGTACAGATGCTGCGGTTCGTAGTGGTTATCTATATAGGTCAGCTTGTAGCCCTCATATCCCTCGTGGAATCCAAATACCTGATAGATATTGACAGAGTAGTCACTTTTGGGCAGATCGCCTAACCGGACTATGGTCTGTGCACATGCAATTTGAATGGCAAAGAACAGCACAAGAACAAATACACATATATATACCTTTTTCATACAACCCTCCTCCTCATGTCTCTGACTCATCTCTAATTAGTTCCTGGTGAATAATTCTTACGAATTATCCACCAGTTCAATAATTAGTGCTTATCTCGTCGCACTGCAAGGTGTTATGTAACAAACAGTATAGGTTTCATTCAAGATAACGCATTATTCACCACACACACTAATTATAGTACAATAATCGGCACAATGTGGTGAAATCTGTCCATTTTTCTCTTTCCTGATGCAATTCTTCACGGGAAATCGAACTCCGGTGAGATAAATCGATCAATACTATAGTTGGGGGCGCCATGGGCGAAATGCTCGATCTGTGGGGCTGCATACAGATGTCCCCGATTGATGCCGGGGCATCTTTCTCCCACCTTCGCCCACTCCCGCGATGAGACCAGGTGACGCTTCCAGAAGGGAAAGGAGCGGCACTGATAGGGACGGGCTTCGTATATGGTGCACAGCCCGTTCCAGAACACACAGTCGTAGTTGGCCCTTTCGGTGAGCGACAGGCGCCTCTCTCCGAATATGTAAACCAGGCGGGTGTACTGCCTCATAATTGTCCTTTTGTCCTTTTTCAAAAACTCTGCTATATTGGCAATGTCTCCTTCGGAGAGGTAGACAAAACCGGGTGCACCGGTGCAGCAGTTGCCGCATTTGAGGCATTCGAATTGAAGCCCGTAGGCATAAAACCTCTCTGATCGATTACCACTCATGGGGATGCACAGATCTCCCGTATGTAGATGCTCAGCAATAATAACATTACCGGCGAATTGACGATATGAAAAATAGTGTAAAAATGGTCAGGGTTGAAAGGAAAAACAGGGAACATGAGTGCGTTTCCTTTCTGAAGAGGGCCGGGGTATGCAACATGTACATCCTCGAAGGCATCGGATTGCATTATTCCCATGTTCACAACTACGGTCTGTATGCAGGAGATAAGGTTATTGGGGTCCTGCATACAAAAAATAGTATGTACCTGCATCTGTATCTCGTGCCTGAAGCCGATCACCTTGTAGTTCGGGTACTGGCAACTCTCATCGGAAAGAGTTTCCCTAAGGCTGAGATGCTTTTCGGGGATGAGAGGAGTGTGGCACTCTACTTTTCAGGCCGGGGGACCAGACCCGTAAAAACCGTCCGGTTCATTTTCATGGAGATCAATCATGACCGGTTCAAGCCTCGGCTTCGGTATAGGGGAGAGATTCCATCTGCCGCTGCCGCCGCCCTTCTCCTCCCCCTGCAGATTCAATACGAGATCGAGGAGGTCGGTGCCATAGGGACCCAGATCGACAGGAAAAAGGTGTTGAATGTCATGGAGAGGAAGATTCAGCGTGGTGAAATATCTGCCATCTTTGACGCCGAAACCCCCGTTGCCCTTGCCGGTGTCAACGCTCGATTCGAGAACTGCTGTCAGATCGGTTCGGTGTATGTACTGCCGAGGTACAGGGGAAGGGGCTACGGCTACTCCGTGGTGTCATACCATGTGGCACGGCTGTTAAAGCGGTATGAGCGCATTGTACTCTTTGTACATGAGAAGAACAAGGCGGCTCTGCACATATATGGGAACCTTGGTTTTGAACCCACCGATGTGCTGGTTCAGGCCTACTGCTGAATTTTTTAAGCGTGATGTATCCTTTTACATATGGTGAGGGAATAAAAATGGCATCTTCTGCAGATGCCCTCTGTTAAGCAAACCAGTATAGCTACTCACTGGGTGCACTTTCCTCGATACCAAGCTCCTCAAGCTTTTTCAATCTTCGCTGTGCTTCCTGGATGTTTTGCGTTGCGAGCTTGTTGTAGGGATCGATTGCCAGGATCTCCTCCCATTTATTAATAGCCGCCTGATACTGCTTTTTCACAAATAGATCGAGGCCTTCGCGGTAGAGCTGCTTTATCTGGTCGGGCTGGTCGGTAATCTCTTTCTGCATTGCCTGTGACCGGCCGATGTATTCCTCTACCTTCAAATATTCCGGATCGAGAGCTGACACCTCTCTGAATGCACTCTCCGCATCCTCATATCTGCCCTCGGAGAAGGCCTGTAGGCCGTCGGCGTAGAGCCTTGACTTCTGTGTTGCGATATCGGTGAGCTGCTGCTGTTCGATCTCGTATCGGGCTTCGAGGTCCAGAATTGCCTGTTCGTACCCTATTCTCTGTTCTTCGAGCTGGCTGTTCAGTTCGGTTATCTGCCCTGTCAATGTAGCGGTGACTGCACTGAGATCCGCCTCCCGCTGCTGCTCCAGATTGCTGATGAACTCTTCCTTCTGCTCGATGGTCAGCTTGCTGTCATTGATGACTGCGGCAATCTGATCGTCGTAGTCATGTTTGATCCTGCTCACCTCGGTATCGTGCTCCTCCTGCAGTGCCCTTCTTTCCTCGTCAAACTGTTCGGTTGCCTGCGCAATAGCGGTGTTGATCTGGTCCTGAACGTCCTGCGCTTCAGTCTGACGGCGTTCATCCATGCTCTTGCCGAAACGGTAGCTCAGACCCAGGCGCATGATCAGGTCTAGGGTCTCCTGCCAGTCGGAATCGGCAAAAGAGATTGCATAATCGACACCAATGCCGAAAAAACGTCCACCGATACCGAAGGAGAGGCCCGACGGCAGCGCAATTGCCCCCGGCTCGAGATTGGCCACACCTGCCCTCAGCGCAAGTATTTCATCAAAGAACGCTACCTCGCTGCCAAAACTGAAGTCATAGATCAGGTTCCCGGAACTGCTGTTGTAGTTATCCTTGAAAAACCGTGTGTCAAGGGCAAGGGAGAGTCGTGATTTCTCTCCCAGCTGGAAGTTGGTGGCCACACCGAATTTGAAAATCCGCGTGTTATGTTCGAATTCATCAACCAGCTTGATACCGGTTCCATACACATCCTGAATCACTACTCCCAGTGCAAGCCACGGGATGGGCTTTGGATTGTAGTACACCCCGATATCAAAACTTGCGCCCGCTCCCTTATAGTCTGTTATACGGATCTGTTCAACCTTTGCCGTCCCGCCGATACCGAGCCCAAACTTGAATCCATAGCCGTATGAGAGGAGAAGCTGATAGTGAAAGTATGAGGTGGATGCATCTGTGATGGGAGAGGCGTTCTCATCGTAGGATTCGATACCATTGGTATACACTCCGATGCCGCCAAAACTGAGCGTGCCGAACCTCGTTGTCGGATGGGTGTAGTAGGCCGACAGATAGTAGGTGTCGGCAATGAGGCGTGTGCCGAAAGCGGCGACCTCCATGTATTGGTTGAATGCCATGGCTCCGGGATTCCAGTAGCCAAGATAGGGGTCTTCGGTCATGGCCGCGAAGGCACTGCCCATCCCCAGGGCCCTGAGGCCGGTACCGTAGGAAAAGACGTTTTCCACCCCGCCGGACTCATTCTGAGCGTGGAGGACCAGTGGCACTGTACCATTAAGCGCAATTGTCCCCAGGAATATGAATATGAGTATTCGCTTTCCCATACGTCTCTCAATATATCACATGATCGACATATTTTCAGCAGCGAATTAGCACCTCTCTTCCCAGGGTCCGATGAGGTTGATCTCCCTCTCCATGCGGACGCCAAGGTGTTCTTCAAGGCGCGACTCAAGGAGCCGTATGAGCCGGTGTACGTCTTCTGCTGTAGCGCTACCGCGGTTTATTATGAAATTGCCGTGTTTACGATACACTTCGGCATCACCGATACGTGTTCCCTTGAGCCCGAGCTCGTCGATGATCCGGCCCGTGGGTATGCCGACATCGTAGTTGTTCTTGAATATGCACCCGGCATTGGGAAAGACAAACTGGCCCGCCTCCCGGCGCTTCTGCCTGATCTGCTCGCTTTTCAACTGTATCCTGTTTTTATCGCCGGATGCAAGCAGAAGATGAACGCTGTACACATAGTACTCTTTGCCCTGAAAGACCGACTGCTTGTATGAGAACCGGAGATTATCGCGCTTCAGAATGGTTTTGTGTGCCCTTTTTCCCCGTATCTGCAGAGCCTGAACGGAGGAGACAATGGCTGAGAATTCCCCTTCATAGGCCCGGGCATTCATGAACAGGGCGCCACCGACAGTTCCGGGCAGCCCGGCTGCAAATTCGAGACCGCTCAGGCCATGATCCAAGGAAGTGTCAACGAGCCTGTCGACTGCAAATCCACATTCCACATGAATCGACTGCTTTTCGACAGCTATTCCCGTGAGCTTTCCTGTATGGATAACAAGCCCGTCGAATCCCCGATCATGCACAAGTATGTTGGCGCCGCCTCCGAGGACGAAAAAGGGTATTTTCTTTCCCAGTGCCCACTCAAGCGCACCGCCGAACTGTTCCATGGAGACGGGCTGGATGAAATAGGTGGCCGGACCGCCGATACGGAATGTCGTATAGGAGGCCAGTAACACGGAGTGCTGTATACGCTTCTCGATGGAATCCCTGCTCAGACCCATATAGTTCAGCCTACTCCAGCAGTCAGCGGAGATTGAAAACCAGCTGCGCGATCTCGAAATAGAGGATCAGCGACGTTACATCGATAATAGTGGTTATGAATGGCCCTGCCGAAACGGCAGGATCGATTTTCAATTTTTTAAGAAGAAGGGGCAGAATAGCACCGATCATGTTTGCCGCGAGAACGCTGATGAACACCGCGATTCCCACGGCAATACCGATGAAGGGATTGATGTCCACGAACCGGGCGCGAATGAAGGACAGCAACCCCAGTATAATGCCGAGGAACACACCCATGAGAATTTCCCTTGAAAGAACCCTGAAAAAATCTTTGAGCTCGACCTCCCCCGTTGCCAGGCCCCGAATAATAAGAGTCGCAGACTGCATGCCCGTATTGCCGCAGGTACCGGTGAGCATGGGGATGAAGAAGGCGAGGGGCAAGACGATCTGCAGTATGTCCGAGTAGTGCTTGAGCACAACCGAAGAGAGATAGGAGAGAACCAGGAGCACAACGAGCCAGAGCACCCGTTTCCTGCCAAGCATGAGGAAGCTGGTGGTAAAATAGGGGTTCTCGGGCGCTTCCATGCCGGCCATCTTGTGAATATCTTCCGTGGCCTCCTCGGTGATGATGTCCACTACATCGTCGATGGTGATGATTCCCACGAGCCGCTGGTCGTGATCCACCACCGGAAGGGCTGTGAGGTCATATTTGGCCAGGAGACCCGCCACCTCTTCCTGATCATCGTGGGTATGGGCATAGACGAAGTTGGTGGTCATGATGTCCTTGATCTTTCGGTCAGGCGGTGCGAGGAGGAGGTCCTTGAGACTGACTGTGCCGATGAGCTTTCCCTTTTCGTCAACCACATAGGAGTAGTATATGGTTTCCTTGTCGAGACCGATTCTTCTGATTTTTGCAATCGCCTCATCTGCGGAGATATGCTGACGAAGCTTGATGAACTCGGGGGTCATGAGTCTTCCGGCGGAATCTTCCGGATACCCCATGAGGCGATTGACCATGCTCCGATCTGCCGGTGGCAAAAGCCGTATGAGCTGGCGCACGATCTTGTCGGGAAGCTCGTCAAAGAGTTCGGTCAGGTCATCGGGGTCCATTTCCTCGAAAATCGCCTTGACCCGCTCCTCACCGAAGTTTATGAGAAGTTCTTGCTGTGCGTCGTGGTCAAGGAGTGAGAAGACCTCTGCGGCAGTTTCCTTGCTGAGCAGCCTGAACACGATGACCTGCTCCGAGATGTCCAGGTTTTCGATGATTTCGACGATGTCAGGAGCAAGGGCGTCGGCGAGAAGCTTCTTGAGGTCAAAGTATTTGCGTTCTTCGATGAACTGCTTTGTCTCCTCCACGGAGAGCCGCTCACGTTCGGGGAACACAAGGTTTTCAGGGTTTCGGGTGGGGTCTCCCATCGTTATAACACCCTCTCAACATAGGAATTGAGCAGCTTTCGCGAGTAGCGCTAACGCGAGTTTAGCACTTACGTGAGTTTAGCACTTACGTGAGTTTATAATACTATATTTTCAATCCCTGTCATATTAATTTAGCTCTACGCAGAGACCGGAGGCGCTCTTACAGTGAAGGATGAAATGATACATGAGGTGATTAGAATCCTGCGTGAAGAGGTGGCTTCGCTTCGGGAACCTGCCGTAACGCAGGTGTCGCGCCAGCGTGACCCTTTCAAGGTCCTCATCTCCTGTATCATCTCGCTGCGGACCAAGGACGAGGTGACGAGGGAATCCTCCCTGCGGCTCTTTGAAGCCGCGGATAATCCTGACAAGATGTCCGGTCTTACTGAAAAGAGAATAGAGAAACTCATATACCCAGCCGGGTTTTACCGGGTCAAGGCGAAAAATATTCGTGAGATAAGCAGGAGAATCGCAAATGAGTATCACGACAGGGTGCCCGATGAGATAGACGAGCTTCTGAAGCTTCCTGGAGTGGGTCGCAAGACTGCCAACCTGGTGGTGTCCATGGGTTTCGGTAAACCGGGGATCTGCGTTGACACCCACGTGCACCGAATCTCGAACCGGCTAGGCTATGTACGGACCAAGACGCCCAAGGAGACGGAGTTCGCGCTGCGGGGCAAATTGCCGCCCCAATACTGGATGGACGTGAACGATCTTCTTGTCACCTATGGACAGCACATCTGTACACCCACCTCACCCTACTGTTCCACCTGCAGGCTTGCCCCCTACTGCGACCGCGTGGGGGTTGAGAGGAGCAGATAAAAGGGTTACTTTGCCAGTACTGTTTTATACAGTTACTGATGGTATCCCTTTTCAATGACTTCACACACCTCCTCGGAGAGATCGAACTCCTTCAGCTGTTCGAGGGGTACCCAGCGCACCTCCAGTGCATCCGAGG
>CBFDDP010000068.1:0-17065 GCA_965603595.1 uncultured bacterium | reverse complement strand
GCCCGCCGCCTCCAACAAGTTTTATTTTAAAAATAATTCTCCCGCTGCACCAAGCTCACCTAAGTTTCAGCCTATGCGGCGGGAGAGAGCCCGCCGCCTCCAAATAATTCATAATTAAAGAAGTATCACCTTACTGTACCAAACTAAACGCAGTCTTTGCATTTCAGAATCCCTTCATAAACGTATGAAGGAGCTTGCGAAGAAAAAAGGCCCTTTGTGCCTGCTTCATCAGAGTCCCACCGTCCATCATCAATGATGTAATGCCGGTATTTTAATAGATAAAACCATAGGTAAAACAGATCCGGTAATTCCATCAATTTGAACGAGAGAAGGGACTTCATAGTGCAGCTCGAAATAATACGAAGAGGGTGACGACGAAGGATCAGCATGAGCTATTTAAGCGGCGGTGTGTGATGGAAAAGCTCTGGAGTGTGCCGAAACCTTTATTTGAAACAGTAGATTGGTATCCGTTAGAGGTAAAAAGAGTGACTGATTCTTAGCGCCTTCGCAGGGTAATGGTCGCAAGGCTGTCTAAAACCGGTTCCCTGTATTTTTTGTAAATCATGTGTTCGGCCGCAGATTCCGCTATAACGATACAATTTTTAGAAATCATTATTGCGATAAGGTAGATGTAATCGGTGTTTCCGTAGGGCATGAGCCATTCATAGAATATACCGGCCGAATCGTTCGCTTGAAAACCCGCGCTTTCACCCATCAGATGGTACCCTTCTTTTTCCAGATGGTTTTTCAGCGTGGCCCCCCAGAATTCGAGCTCCTGCTCGGGGTAATTCTTCACCATGCGGACTTTGTACTGCATGCCTTCAGGGCTTACAGCCTGATAGCTCCATCTGCTCTGCACCGCGGCGAATCCTTCGGGCAGCTCCACCTTCGGTTTTACACTGAATGCCTCTCTTGCTGAAACCCCCTTTATAAAACGGTAAAAATCAATGGTGTTGATCCATCCAAAGGATGAAGGAATGTCCTTGGGGATGGTCTGTTCCTTGAAGCTGAGCTTTATTTCACCCAGTGCAAACAGCCTGTCCGTCTCGAGTTTTCGAAGCCTTCCTTTGTGATTTTCGATCTCTTCCACAAGCATGCGTATCTCCACCTCAATGGCCAGGGTTCCCTTGACATCTGTTTTGTCGATATAACCAAGGTTCTTCATTAAAATTTCCTCCCTGGCTTCCAACCCTGACCTGAGCCTCAGGATGTCCTCCCTGAGATCATGGGCTTCAAGCTCGATCCTGACCACTTCTTCAGCTATGCTCTCCGTGTACGAGCGCAGGTTTCCTAGTTTCTGGTAAGGGATCCTTAAGGTGACTCGTTCTTTTGATCTATGAAGATAGTACCCTCCCTCTTCCTCTACCCACATGGTAAGAGCATTCGCTGCGTCTTCTGGATCTGTGACCAGAATAACCGCGTTGATGCTGTGGGAAAGATAGTTATCAGAACCGAGTACGAAAAATGGAACAAAAACAACGATCGCTGTCAAGGTCAATATTGCGACTGCTTTCGATCTCATTTTACACCGAACCCCCTGAGAGATTCTTTAATACCATTAAGCCTTTTATCCAGCGAGGGTCTGCCAGGGAAAAATACTTCAATCACGTAGATGGTGTTTTTTTCTGTAACCACACCCACAAGATAGTAAAAGGGCTCCACATCTTTACTGGTAAAAATGGCCCCTTTCACCTCGCCGAATTCGAAGTCCACTGTTTCCTTATAGTATTTACTTAAATAGTAGGACAGCGCTTTCTGCCAGAAAGAGGAATCGCCTGAAGGCTCGTTTCGGGTGGTGCCAACACGCACTCTCGTGCCCTCCGCGCTCTCCGCCCTGAAGGCGACGTCTCTCTCAAAAACAGCGAATTCGTCACCGAGCTCAAATTCGATCTTGCCTGTAAGGTGACGCAGGCTGACGTAGAGCGGGTCCAGGTCTTTGATCCAGTCAAAGGGTATTTTCTCCTTTCCCACCGGCTGTTTGGCAAGTCTTGCTATAAGCCCCACAGTAATCCTTGAAAAGGATATCTGTTCTTTGATCATTTCCAGATTTTGCTTGATGCTCTCTATTTCATCGGTGAGCCTCTTGATTTCTTTCAATATCCTGAACCGCTCTTCTACGTCATCCGTCTCTTCAAGGAGCATGTAGAGTCTTTCCCGTGTTTTTTCCGCGATTTCAAGCCTGATGGTAAGGTCCCGGAACTTCTCTGTCACATCATAGGTTTCGATCGTCTTATCGATGACTTCACCGAGACCCAGTATTGTGCTGAAGACTTCACTGAATCTCTCCGCCGGAACACGGATGATTATTGTATCCGAGTATGATGACTCAACATACCCTCCGCTCTGCTCGGCTATCGAAAAAATACGGTTTTTTACTTTTTCAACACTTTCAACACGAAGTTGGCAGAAGCCCGAATAGACACGCTTTCTGTCTTCCGGCATTACAGGAACATAAGCCAGCTCTTCAGGGGATGTACCGGCCTCTTCACGTTCAGAAACCATGGGGCTTTCTTCAATATCGACTTCAGCTTCTTTTTCGGCCGGAGGCGCGTATTTTTCCATCTCCTCCTCCTTCTTATACATACCTCCGTACATACCTCCGGCACACCCTATGAAAAGGGTATAAAGCAGTATCATCGAGAGTAACACCGTTATTGCTTTTATAATTCTCATTTCTCTCTATCCTCCATATTGCGGAGAACCGTAACTGGCACCCTTACCGGCCAATATAACTGTACCATTTACAATTATTGGCGTCAATATTTAACCATATGAGCTTTCAATTACAACACGAACTGACAGGTTAAAATTTGAGATTCGCCATGAAGACTCAGCGGGAAGTTCAGAATATGATGCGGGAAGAGGCGGATCGTATTGCAGGCGAAGACCCCAACTACCGTACCCGTCAATTATTTGAAGCAATCGAGCGTGGAGAACACCCGAGGTGGACATGTAACGGGCAGGTAATGCCTGAAGCCGATGCAGAAACGTACCGTTGAAACCCCTTCGATTTGACCGAGGTATGGCCTCATGCAGATTATCCTTAAATCGAGGTTGGAGTGCTGGTGATGAACCGCAGCCCGAAGAACTACTTCACAGAAGCGGAGCACGCAGCATTTTCACCGGCAAATGTTGTACACGGCGTATCCTTGTAACGAGCGGGGACGCTAAACGTATATGTCAAAAATCAAGTTGTCATCTCGTTTTAACATTCCATACTGCATCAGCTCTGCATCCCGTTACGTATACTCAGGGTTCCTTAAAGTATTCCAATCCTCGAAATCCGATGTCCGTGCGGTAGAAAATCCCGTCAAAGAAGATCTTGTCCACATGGCTGTAGGTAAAGTCTATTGCCTCTTTCAGTGTTTTGCCCGTACCCACAACATTGAGAACCCTGCCGCCATTGGTGAGCACCTCTTTCCCCGCTTCCCGAGTACCTGCATGAAAAACCGTTAAATTCCCGATTCCCTGCACCGTGTCCAGCCCGGTGATAACGTGCTCCTTTTCATAACTTCCCGGGTATCCTCCCGAAACGAGTACCACATCGCAGGCATAGCCCTTTTTCCACGTGAGCGTGTGGTTCTTCAGCTCCCCCTTCACCGTACGAAGCAGGGCTTCACAGAGGTCTGATTCCATGAGGGGAAAGACAACTTCAGCTTCGGGATCGCCGAACCTGCAGTTGAACTCTACGACATAGGGATATTCTTCCTTTATCATAAGTCCAGCGTAGATCACACCTCTGTAATCGATTTTCTGCTCTGCAAATGCCTCTACGAGCGGAAGTAGTATGGTATCGATAACCCTGTCCATGACCTTTGGACTCACAACGGGCGCCGGTGCAATGGCCCCCATACCGCCGGTGTTGGGTCCCTTATCTCCGTCATGTATGGGTTTATGGTCCTGTGATGAGACCAGTGGAAGGATGTTCTTTCCGTCGCAGAGGGCCAGCACTGTGGCCTCCTCTCCTTCGAGAAAATCCTCGATAAGGACCTTGAGACCGCTCGCTCCGAATACCCTGTGATCGAACATGTCGGTCAGGGCATTCTCTGCCTCCTCAAGAGACCGTGCGACTATTACTCCCTTGCCTGCTGCAAGACCATCCGCCTTGAGTACATAGGGTGGTTCTGTCTGCCTGAGCGCTTTCAGGCCACTGATCTTGTCCTTGAACTCCTCTGAGGATGCCGTGGGGATCCCCTTCTCACACATGAGCTGTTTGGCGAAGGATTTACTTCCCTCGATACGTGAACCCTGTGCGGTTGGACCGAACACGGTGAGCCCATTCTGGCGAAAGATATCTGTGATTCCCGCAACAAGGGGTATTTCAGGACCCACAATGGTGAGGTCTATCCCCTCATCCCTGGCAAAGGACGCAAGGGCATCCATGTCATCAAGCGGCAGGCCCGGGTTTTCAGCCAGTTCCCTGGTGGCGGCATTGCCCGGGGTCCAGTACAGGGTATCCACCAGGGAACTCTTAGCAAGCGTATGGGCGATTGCGTGCTCCCTCCCTCCGCTTCCGAGTACCAATACCTTCACCTTGACCTCCTCATGACGAACCTGGACCTGTTACCCCAGGCTTGTTCCTGTTACCCGTCTGAATACTTCCATGTATTTCTCAACAGATTTCTCGATCACCTCCGGGGGAAGCTCCGGGGCCGGTGGTGTCTTGTCCCAGTCCTGCTCGGACAACCAGTCACGTATGTACTGCTTATCAAAGCTCGGCTGGGATCCACCGGGTCTGTAGCTTTCTCTATCCCAGTAGCGGGACGAGTCAGGCGTAAATATTTCATCGGCGAGATGTATGTCGCCATCAATATAGGTAAACTCGAACTTCGTATCTGCCAGGATCAACCCCTTTTCATACACATCCTCGTGCGCCATGTTGTACAGCTCAATGGACCTGGCTTTGATAAAGTCGGCAACATCCTTGCCATTCTTTTCTATGACCTGATTGAAGCTTATGTATTCATCGTGTCCACTGGTTGCCTTGGTGGTGGGTGTGAAAAGAGGCTCGGAGAGCCTGTCACCCTGCTTGAGTCCCCTGGGCAGTGGTATGTCGAACAGCATTCCTGTGTCACTGTAGCTTCTCCACCCGGACCCGTCAAGATAGCCTCTGACCACGCATTCTACCTCGATCATGTCGCCCTTCCTGACCAGAGAGCTGCGTCCGCGTAGTATCTCGCGTTCATCATCGGTAAGTGGAAGTTCGAACGCATCCACATTGGATGTTATAATATGATTTTTTATAACATCTCGAGTTTTATTAAACCAAAAATCAGAAATGGAGTTAAGTATTGTGCCCTTGTGGGGAATGGCATTGGGCAACACCACATCAAAAGCGGATATTCTATCTGATGCTACCATGAGCATGTTTTCACCAAGATCGAAAATATCACGTACCTTCCCTCTTTTGAAAAGATCAATGTTCTGCAGGGTGATCTCTCGATACGCCTCCGGTAGAGCCATGAAGGTTTTCTCCTCATTTATTCCTTTATATATACTCTTCTGCCAACAATTTCCAGCTGATCATTGCAGAAGAGTCTCACCACTTCCGGGAAGAGCTGATGCTCCTGCTCCAGTATGCGTGCTGCCAGGGTTTCCGTATCATCCTCATCGAGCACGGGTACGACCCTCTGCTGAATAATCGGACCTGTATCCACGCCCTCGTCAACGAAATGCACAGTACAACCGGAAAACTTCACCCCGTAAGCAAAGGCCTGTTTCTGCGCCTCTTCTCCGGGAAATGACGGGAGAAGAGCAGGATGTATATTCAGTATGCGGTCTGCATACCTCTCTATGATGTTTGCACTGAGTACGCGCATGAAACCGGCAAGAACGATGAGATCAATACCTTTCCCCTCGAGAAAGTCCATGAGGTCCTGGAAGTAACGGTCCCTCGGGACCTGCCATGGAAACACCCTGCACTCAACACCCTTTTCCCCTGCGTATGCCAGTCCTGCCGCATCGGGGTTGTCGGATATGAGTACCACGATCTCTCCATGTATGTTCCCCTTCTCGATCTCACCGTGTATGGACATGAAGTTGGAACCACGGCCTGATATGAACACCGCAATACGCTTCTTTGCCATCTCAGTTATGTGCAAACCTCACCTATCACGTATGCTGACTCACCACGCCTTTTCAGGTGTGCAATCACATTATCAGCATCCTCGGTTCCGACAATGAATACCATGCCGATACCCATATTGAAGGTATTGCGCATCTCATCAATGCCAACATCACCCGCATGCTGTATGAGATTGAAAATCGGCTGTGACTCAATGCATTCCCAGTCAATCCTGATGTCCAACCCATCATGCAGTATCCTTTTAACGTTACTGTACAGCCCACCCCCTGTAATATGGGCTATACCTTTCACCTGAAAATGGTTGAGGAGGTCAAGAACCGCGGATACATAGATTTTCGTTGGTATCAGAAGCTCATCGATAAGCGGACGGCTGAGAGGCGGTATGACCTTACGGGGATCATATTTTTGGATCTCGAAAAACGCCCTTCGCGCAAGGCTTAATCCGTTGCTGTGTATTCCGCTTGAACCAAGACCTATGAGAACGTCGCCGTCCGATGCAGTTTTCCCATCGATGATCCTTTCCCTCTCGACGATTCCCACGGTGAAGCCGGCTAGCTCGTAATCACCCCTGCTGTACACACCGGGCATCTCTGCCGTTTCACCGCCGATGAGTACACAGCCCGCCTCTCTGCATCCCGTGATGATACCATCGAGTACCTGCGAGGCGGTTTTCACCTCCAGGTCACAGGTAGCAAGGTAGTCAAGGAAAAAAAGGGGTGTCGCACCAGTAGTTACCACGTCGTTGACGCACATGGCGACAAGATCGATGCCTATGGTATTGTAGCGGGCCACCACTCTTGCGAGAAGAAGCTTGGTACCAACGCCATCGGTGCTTGCTACGAGCACGGGATGCTTATAGCTGAAAGTCTCCAGATCATACAGCCCGCCAAACAGCCCGATATTCCCCTGTTCCTGTGCCGAGAGTTTTGCCTTCACCACATCGACGAAGGCCTCCCCTTTTCCAATATCAACGCCTGAATCCCTGTAGGTCAGTCCCATGCACCCTCCTACATCTCGTTGACCTTGTAATCCTCGAGAAGAAGTTTTCCTTCGTTGTCATCCTCGGAAACAGGAACCGGATAGTCACCGTTGAAACAGGCATAACAGAGACTGTCCATGGGTTTCCCCACCGCATGTGACAGGCCCTCGAGCGTGATATAGGTGAGCGTATCAACACCGAGGAACTTCCGTATATCGTCAATGGATTGAGTGGAAGCTATAAGCGTTTTTTTCTCCGACGTGTCAATGCCGAAGAAACAGGGATGGTTAATGGGAGGAGAACTGATGTACATGTGGACCTCGCGGGCACCTGCATCACGGATCATTTTGATGATTCTCTTACTTGTCGTGCCCCGAACGATCGAATCATCCACCACCGCGACCCGCCTGCCCTGCAGAGAGCTTCTAATGGGATTGAGCTTTATCTTTACCTTTGTCCCGCGCTCATCCACCATGGGATCGATAAAGGTCCTTCCCACATAGGAGTTCTTGAAGAGGCCTATCTCATAGGGTATTCCCGCCTCACGGGAAAATCCGATTGCAGTGGTAACACCAGAGTCGGGTACGGGTATGACCACATCGGCTTGAACGGTACTCAAGCGGGCAAGTTCCCTGCCCATGCGTTTGCGCACTTCGTACACACTGATGCCATCGATAATTGAATCAGCCCTTGCGAAATAGATATATTCGAATACACAGAGGGAGTCACGCTCACTTTTTTTGAATATATACGACTTAATGGCTGAGCCGTCCACCTGTACCATCTCACCCGGCTGTACATCCCTCACGAACTCAGCGCTCATGGTGTCCAGCGCAGTTGATTCCGATGCGAGCACGAAGCCTGATCCGAGTTTTCCGAGGCAGAGAGGGCGGAAACCGTAAGGGTCCCGTACTGCGATGAGTTTCTCCCCCACGATCATAACAATCGAGTAGGCACCTTTAAGCTTTCCCAGAGCGGCAAGTATGGTCTCTCTGAGATTTTGCCTTCTTTCCCTGGCAATGAGATGAAGAATGAGCTCGGTATCCGAGCTCGACCGAATGAGGGAACCATCTTCGATAAGCTCATTACGCAATTCCTTTGAATTTACAATATTGCCGTTATGTGAGATTGCCATCATCCCACCCCAGAACCGGGCAATGATTGGCTGCACGTTCTGCTTGTAACCCGACCCGGTCGTGGAGTACCGAACATGGCCAATGCCGATGTCTCCCTTGAGCACATCGAAGTCTTCGGGATTGAACACATTCATGAGAAGTCCTGAACCGCGTTTCACATAAATATGCTCATCCTTGTAGGTTGCGATACCCGCACTTTCCTGCCCCCGGTGCTGCAGTGCATAGAGCCCGCGATAGATGAGGCCGCTCGCACTTAGTCCAGGTTCATGGCATAGGATGCCGATGATGCCGCACTCTTCTCTCGGCTTGTCATCATAGTCATGCAAATCACACTCAACCATACTGCACCACGCTGTGTGCTTTACACGCACTTCCTAACTCTTTGATCTGTTTTTTCCAGAACTTCGTTATTTCTCTCGTCCTCTCGCTTGCCCTGCCCGTATAACTTTCAGGTTTTTCCTTCAAAGCATTCCATATATCAAGTTTCGTTATTTCGCTGAATGTCTCATCCTGCTCAATGATTTCGAAAACGCTCTTTCTCTCCTGTGCAGCCCTCAGAGTGGCTTCCTTTACGATACCGTGAGCTTCACCGAAGCCCTTTGATGCAAGCAATATGTAGAGAGGTTCGGCAAGGAACATGCCTCCGGTCAGTTTGATGTTCTTTTTCAGATTGTCATAATCTATGACAAGTTTTTTCAACTGCTTGAGCAGCCGATCTACAGCAAGGGTGAAAGCGGTGATGATCTCAACCACAAACCGGGCCGATGCCGAATTGGTCAAATCCCGCTGATGCTCCGATATCTGGTCATAATAGCGGGTGAGGATTCTAGGCACGAACTCCTTCCACATCGATTTGACATGTTCGAAGTTCCAGGGATTTCTCTTGTGGGGCATGGTTGATGATCCAACCTGCCCCTTTTCGAATCGTTCGCCCATCTCACCGATTTCAGTTCTCTGCAGATGCCGCATATCATCAGCGATATTGGCAAGAACACCGAAGGCGGAGACAACAGCATGTATGAGGTCGAGCAGGTACTCTGGCTCAACGATCTGCGATGAGAAGTTGGCCGGTCTAAGCCCCAGTTCCCCAAGCACCTCTTCTTCGAATTTCCTCGGGTCTTCTATAAAGAGTGATGATGCATTGTACGCACCGACAGCACCGCTCAATTTTCCCCTGAGTTCCCTGAGCGCTTCCACAACCTTCATCAGCCTGCCGCCGAACCGGTCACTGTATCCCGAAAACAGATACCCAACGGTAACAGGCACAGCATGCTGACCGTGTGTTCTTCCCATCTGAACGGTGTTCGCTTCACGGATGGCTATATCGACGAGAACTTCGAGCAGCTCGATGCATTTGGGAACCACAACCCGGTAGAATGAATCCCTGACTCTCAAGGCATATGCCGTACCTGTAATGTCTTCCGATGTTGCAGAGAGATGAATGTAGGGGGCAAGTTCATCAGGCACATAGCGCTGCATGACATTGACAAGTGCGCGAATATTGTGACGCGTTTTTGCCTCCTCCTCATACACCTCCTCGGGCGTAACGGCGTGATACGCCTTCTTCATCTCCTCCCCTGAACCTGCCGGCACTATTCCGTACCTTTCCATAACAATGATCATGGCCGTTTCAACTGCTGCTTCATACTTTATTACTGAGCTCTCAGACAGGTAGCGCGACAGCTCATCGATGAGCTCCCCGTTGCTCTTATAGTAGCGTGCATCGAGGGGGCTTATATTCAGAAAGATATCCCTTTGCACTCTTCACTCCTCTGACGCCATAATGGTCCTGCCCGAAATGCAGGTTTTTGACAGTGAAACCAGCAACAGACAGGAGAGGGTAGATCCCACAGATCCAAACTCATTCATGCGTGAAGGCAGTATCTTTATCGATTAAGTTTTGCCGCTGCTTTTCTCTCGCGGCTTTTAATTTATCTGCAAGTCCCGTATCCGAAAGGGAAAGTATCTCTGCTGCCAGTATTGCCGCATTTCTGCCGCCGCCCAAAGCAACGGTAGCCACTGGAACGCCGGGCGGCATCTGCACCATGGAAAAGAGGGAGTCCATGCCCATTGCTGACGAACCGGATGCTACAGGCACCCCGATTACAGGACATGTGGTGAAGGATGCAATAACACCAGGAAGAGCCGCAGCCATACCCGCGACCGCAATGAATATGCTGATGCCCTTCGCCTCAGCTTCTGCAACGTAGGCCTTCAGGATGTCGGGTGTTCGGTGAGCCGAGATAATGCGTTTCTCGTGGGAAAGGCCAAGGTCATTGAGTGTCGATGCAATGCCTGAGTACACATCCTTGTCAGAGTCGCTGCCAAGGATAACCGCAATCTTTGTCATGTTCCCCTCCCCCCGATTGGAAAACAGCAGGCATCTGCGTTGGCATTATACGGTCAATTTTTAATCGAATCAAGAAAAAGATTTCAAATCGTCCTGAACACGTTTTACAACAGTGCTGATGACGTCATCGATACCGATCTTTTCCCGATTTCCCGTTCGCCGCTGCACGAGTTCCACGGTTCCCTCTTCAATCCCCCTGTCTCCAACCGTTATCCGATAGGGTATTCCCAGGAGGTCTGCATCCTTGAACTTCACGCCCGGCCTGAGTTCTCTGTCATCGAGAAGCACTTCAATGCCCCTGTCTGAGAGCTCGCTGTACACCCTGTCGCAGATTTCCCTGGTCTTCCCGGCATACTTCACAGGGAGGAGCAAGACATGAAAGGGTGCAACCGATATGGGCCAGATGATTCCATCCTCGTCGTGATTCTGCTCGATCACTGCGGCAACAGTACGCTCCACACCTATACCGTAACACCCCATAATGGGGACTTTCATGGAACCGTCCTCGTCAAGATAGGTCACAGAAAAGGCCCTGGTGTACTTGTCCCCGAGCTTGAATATGTGCCCGAGTTCAATACCCCTGAACAGTTTCAAAGGCTCTCCACATTTCGGGCAGGGGTCCTTTTCCTGAACGAGTCTGATGTCTGTGTATGTAGCCGGCTCGAAATCACGATCAGTATTGACATGTATATAGTGATAATCCTTTTTGTTTGCACCGGTCACCCCTCCCCTGATGGGTTGAATGCTGTGATCTGCAATAACCCTGAGATTCTCGACACCGATCGGACCTGCAAATCCGATTGGTATGCCGAACCTTTCCATCGACTCGTCTATTTCAGCTTTCTCAATTTCAGTGGCGCCCAGTATGTTCTTAAGCTTCGTCTCATTGACATCGAGATCACCCCGTATCAGTGCCATGACATACTTCCACTTCGATCCTGCCTTCGCATCCGACTCATCCTTGTCCTCTGGAGGCAGGTATCGATATATGAGGGATTTGATGAAGAGTTCCTGCTTCATCTGGAGGAAGTGTTCGAGGTCAGCGATGGTCTTTACACCGGGCGTCTCAACGAGTGACAGTTCACCTTCATCGCTATAGTCCACATCGTCCTTTCCTGCAGCAGCCTTTTCCCTGTTTGCCACGTAACCACATGCCTGGCACTGCGCGATTTCCTCTTCACCCACATGCGAGGGAACCATGAACTCCTCTGAAGCAGACCCGCCCATGGTCCCGGAATCGGCGGCTACGGGTATGGTTTCAAGACCGCATCGTCTGAAGATCCTTCTGTATGCCCCTGCCATATCACTGTATGACTTGTGCAGGGAGTCTTCATCGGCCTCGGGGTGAAAGGAGTAGGCGTCCTTCATGATGAAGGATTTACCGCGCATCACTCCGAAACGGGGCCGTATTTCGTCTCTGAATTTCAATCCAATGTGATACACCGTGAGCGGGAGGTCCCGGTATGATTTGATGTGATCCCTCAGCAGATAGGTGAACACCTCTTCATGTGTCGGTGTAAGCACGAAATCCTGCATGCTTCTGTCCTTAAGGCGGAAGAGCTCAGCACCCATGGTAAACCATCGGTTGCTCTCCTTCCACAGGTCACCGGGAATGAGAACGGGCAGAAAAAACTCATTCCCGCCGATTCCGTCCATTTCTTCGCGGATTATCTTCTCCACCTTCTTGAGGATTCTGTTACCCAGGGGAAGAAATGAGTAGAGGCCACTGGAGATTTTTCTGACCAATCCCGCCCGAATCATCAGTATATGGCTCTGAATGGCTGCGTCCTTGGGGGCTTCCTTGACCGTCGGAATGAAGCATTTACTGTACAGCATGGGGACTCCTGCTCTTCTGTGAGGGGGATCAAACAAGCAGAAAGATAATACCGCACGTATGAGGTGAAAACTCTTTTCCATAAGTGGTTTTTATTGCAAATATTTCAGTGCTACGGTAGTATGTCAATACACGCAATTCAGTCTTTATTTATCAGGAAGGAGGTACAGGAAATGAAAAAGACAATCCTTATTCTGTTTCTTGCTCTGGTTTTAATAGTGCCTGCTTTTTCACTGCACGCCTACACAACGATTACCGGAGCGAACGGCTACTTCACCATACCCATAACGAATGTACGCGATCAGGGAACGCTCAGCGGTGCTGCAGGATACATATTCGATGTGAATAACCTCTACGCAGCAGTCAATGTGGTCATTCTCAAGAACTGGGAGGTCTCCGGTGCAAAGGAATTCCCCTTGTCTGACAACGCAGATATGGGATTGACTCCATGGATACTAGGCACAAAGTGGACTTTTTATGAGAAGGGATCCTTCAGGTCGACTATCGGTGGTCAGATCGAATTCCTCAATGATGCCGCTGGTTATGACAGTGCTCCTATAACACTCTATGCAGCAGTGAGTGACAATGCCGGTGTCCTCGGTTATGTCAATGCAGGCCTGGGATACACCTTTAATATTGATGCGGGATATCATATCAATTTTTTCTTCGGTACTCGCCGGCATATCATTGAGGATAAGCTTTTTGTTGTTGGTGAGTTCAGCAACTACAGTGTCAGGCAGGGTTTCTACACAGCTTGGGATGAACAGCGAGGTATATTCAATCTCGGACTTGTATTCGAAGCCTTTGATTTTGCATCCTTCAACCTCGTAGCCTACGACATACTGGACGAATTCATTACCGTTGGACTTGGTGGCGAGGTCCATTTCGACCTGTGGTAATATCAGGGCTTATTACATGAGAAATGCCGACAGTCAACGACTGCCGGCATTTCTCTTCTTGAAGCTTCGCTTGGGGCGGTACTTGTCTATCAGAAATTAATCCGTTTCTTGAACTTCTTGAACTCCAGTTCCCTGCGCTTCAGAACCTGTCGTGATATAACACTGCTCCTCAGCTTTCGTTTCCGTACCATATCTATCTTACGTACAAGTGCCAGGTCCATTGCATGACCCGCCTTATGGGCAATGATGTGGCCCGACAGACGATATCCGATAAGTGCAAGATCACCAATAAGATCAAGCATCTTATGCCGCACACACTCATTGCTGAATCTCAAATTGTCATTGATGAGTCCGTCTTTCGTGAAGACCAACGCATTGTCAAGTGACCCGCCGAGCGCCAGGTTGTTTGATTTCAGGTATTCAAGCTCCTCGTAAAAACCAAAGGTACGCGCAGGCGCTATTGATTCGGCGAAGGCGTCACGCTCTATGACATAATGAGCCGTCTGCGTACCCACCGCCACACTTCTCGACGTGAAGTCAATGGTGTAGGTAATCCTGAAACCCTCCGAGGGCAGTGCAATAAGGTAGCTGCTGTTTTCCTCCACCCATATGGGATAGGGTATGCGGAACATTTCCTGTATTGCTCCCTGTGTGTGAACACCCACTCTGTTCAGTGCCTCGACTATCTCCTTCGAGGAACCGTCAAGAATCGGCATCTCACTTCCATGCACCACTACGACTGCATTAGAGATGCCGAATGCATAGAATGCAGCCATGAAGTGTTCGATGGTCTGTATGTTGAATGATTCATTACCTATGGTGATTGCATTCTGTGCGTCTTGAAGATTTGTATAATGCGCTCGCACCCCTCTCTCTGTATCGTTCATAAGGGAGCGAAACAGTATACCCGTATCTTCTGGTGCAGGCTGAATTGAAACATACACTGGTAAGCCGCTGTGAAGCCCCATCCCTTCAATCAGAATCTCAGTTGCAACAGTACTCTGTAGCAGCATTCGCATACTCCCCTGCAGGCGTGTTATACCTCTCCTGCCCACTAATTAGCAACTTCTGTACCAATCTATATTTATTTTCGTACTGCAACTCTCTATATTTTAGCAATTACGGTGGCAAATACTGAAGATAATTGAGGGGATGCACAGTATTGTGGTAAAAAGTACACAGTGCTGTATTCTTTTCACACATCTCTACAGGGTTTCCCGGGTATACTTGGCAAGGCTCTTTTCATCCACCAGGAAAAGGCCAGCATCAATCGTTCCATTGACTCTCACCTCTTTGTATGTCGCCTCGAGCTGGCGATTCAGGTTTGTGAGAGTGACTTTCCCTGGGAAATATACGCCTTCGGTAAATGTAAAGGATTCAAGTGTCATACTGTACACATCGTACTCGACTATGTATTCAGCGCTGCACGGCAGCCAGTCATGGTCGAATGTAACAGTCTCCCTGTACTCCTCCGTCTCGATAATGAGTGTTCCCGGATCAGGGCTGATCGCCGAACCACCCTCAGAACCCACATATATCTTTCCCATAAGAGCAGGCAGGAGTATCTCTTTTCGTATCTTCAGGCCGGACAGCTCTTCGATGTTGAGATCCTCATAGGTGGTGAGATAGTACGTTTTCTGTGTATGCAGAAGAGCCGTGACCTTGTCATCATTTTTTACGATGGTGAGTATCGGTTTCTTGAATACAAAATCCGACAGATCGAGCCGCATATTCTCACCGTTGTTGTGTACGGTTACCTGTGCCCTGAAGCTGTAGGTTTTGTCCCCATCAGTGTACACGAGCAGCGCAGCAGCTTCTATTGCGCGAATGGATGAGTTGTATTCCTTCAGTTTTGTAACCAAAACATCAGCATCACTTTCCTCCTGCACTGTTTCGGTCCGCGTTGCACAGGAATAGAACAGAGGGATAAGCAGCAGGACAAGTAAACAGGCTCGTTTCATTTCGCTAATTCCCCGCGCACATTGTCGATTTTTCTCTGAATATTACTCACATATTTCAATTCGAGAGCTTCTTCCCAGGCTTCCACAGCTTCCTGAAACAGACCGATTTCATAGTAGACATCACCGAGATGCTCATAGATGACGTAATTCTCCTCTTCAGTTACATCTATGAGCTGAACAGCACTTTCCAGGTACTCACGGGCCTGATGATACTCCTTGAGACGGTAGAGCACCCATCCCATACTGTCCAGATAGGCACCGTTTTCGGGATCAATGGCAAGGGCCATTTCAATGAATACACGCGCCTCCTCCAGGCGAGTACCGCCATCGGCCAGCAGGTATCCCAGATAATTGAGTGCCGCAGCACTACTGTCGTCGAGCTGTACTGACCTGTCAAGATTCTCTATGGCTTCGTCGATTCTTCCCAACCGTTCGTAAGAAACACCGATGTGAAAGAAATATCGTGCATCCTGATCATTCAGCTGTGTCGCCCTCTTGAATACCTCGATGGCGCTCTCATAATCCATGATGATTCTATACTCGATTCCCAGGTAATAGAGAAGTTCATCATTTTCGGGGAAGAGTTGTGTTGCCCGGGAGAAATTCTCTATCGCCTCTTCATGATCTCCGATCTGATCATAGGCTAATCCCAGTTTAATATGAATATCACCAGGTTCATCAGCATGTCGCCTGAAAAACTCATACTCCTCAATTGCTTTCCCTGTTTCACGCAGTGACCCATAAATATCACCGAGCAGATACCTGTTTTCTAGAAACCCGGGGTCCATCTGTCTGACTTGCTGAGATTCTATTTCGGCCTGCTCATAGCGTCCAAGCCGATAATAGCTCCCAGCTAATCTAAAACGCCACCTGAGTTCAGCATCCCACATTCCCTGCTGTTCAGTAATTCTGACGAGTCCGTTGAGCGCGGCAAGGTTGTCCGGTTCCTCGAGCAACACATGCGTGAAAACGGTCAGCGCTTCCTCCAAATTACCTTCACTGTAATGACGTACTCCCTGAAGCGCAGGAAGCACATTTTCCCAGTCCTCTATTCTTCGCAGTACCGGCGTTGGGTCCTGGCCCTCGATGAAGAGATTCAGGGCGTAATCCTGTAACGTTTCCTCATTGAGGAGGTCTTTGTCATCGAGGCTCTCAAACATACCGAGCGCTTCATCGGTTTTTCCCTCGCTGATATAAATATATGTAAGATAGAAAAGGGCCTTTTCATTCCCCGGATCCAGTTCCAGCACACGCTCAAACTCGATTTCAGCGAGGCCAAAGGCTCCTTTCTTGGTGTAGAGGTATCCCAGGTTGAGTGCCACGTCAATAAAATTTGGGTGATACTTCAGTATCTGATTGTATATGTCAATCAGCTTATCATCATCTTCCAGGTTGTTGTAGGCCTCTGCCAGGTAGAGCAGCACCTGGATATCGTCGGGTTGATTTTTCAGAAGTTCATTGAGAAAAGGAACCGCCTTATCATATTGGTTTGCACTGATATAGACGAGGGAAATCGTCTGCAATGCAGATTCATCCTGTGGCTCGATACGGAGTGCCATTTTCGCATACCGGAGGGCATCCTCGGTATTTTCGAGAATATTGGAAATCTCGGCAAGTACGGAGAAGAGAAGCGCGGGGGGATTGTTTTCAAACAAAAGGCTCAACTCAAACTGATCGAGAGAAGATTCCAGTTCATCGTTGTATAAATAATAGTATCCCATGGAGAAATGCGTCAGTGCTCTGCTGTCAGCGTAAAGCACGACGGGTGCAAGGAGGAGGAGGAAAAGGAGAAAAACTATGAGTAAACGGAGTTTCTTCATC
>CBFDDP010000067.1:0-17096 GCA_965603595.1 uncultured bacterium | reverse complement strand
ACTGAGGTTAGGCTTTGAGGATGGCCGTTTTACCGAACCGGTACGCGTCATCCTCCGAAGAGAATGACTGCTGATCAACCATGTAGCAGCCCTGCTTCTCCATGTCGTTCATGAGCTGTACCAGCGCCTTTCGTTCACCGATACTACCGCTGGCAACAAAGGCTATTGAACGCTTTCCCGAGATAATGCTCAACTTGCTGAGGGCATCCTTGAGCCGTGGGGGGGTTTTGGGTTTAAATCCGCCTATCACATAGGAACCTACGATAAGCGTCTTGCAGGCGGCAAGACCCGTAAAGGAATCACTATCATCGGAAAATACTTTGACCTGATGGCCCTGCTCCTCAAGACCGCGCTTCAAGGCTTCAGTCAGTTTTCCAATGACTTTTTTTTCTGTAGAATATATTATTCCAACGAGCATGGCTGCCTCTCCTTCTGTCGTTTTATAGTACGGTCAAAAGGAAAAAAAAGCAACAGGGAACACCTGTGATGAAGCTCCCCCTTCACAGAGAGAGCCACCCTCCGATTATCACGGTTACCCTCAATCCCGTAGTCGACATGACATTCTGGGTACCCCACTTCTATGCCGGAAAGACCTTTCTTTCCGAGCGGTCGGCCGCATATGCCGGAGGAAAAGGCGTCAACACCTCAAGGGCACTGTTACATCTCAATGTAACTTCCACAGCTACGGGCATCATCGGGGAGCGCGGCAGGAGCACATACATAGACATTCTCGATAATGAGGGTATAAGTCATCATTTCATTTCAACTGAAGGTTCAGTGAGAACAAATGTAACCATCATCACCGCTGGAGAACGGGAAACCCATATCAGAGACCGCGGTTCCCATCTCACACCCGATACCTTTAAGGGCTTTCTGCATCACTTCAGGGAGCTCGTCACAAAGGCAAAGAAGGAGATGGACCCTGTACCGGAAACACAACTGGATTCACCCGCCACGAAGCCGCTCGTCATACTCTCTGGTAGCATTCCGGAAGGCATACCCACCGAGAGCTACCGCACACTCCTTCATACCGCCCATGAAATGGGGGCTCTATCGCTGCTCGATGCATCCGGAAAACCCCTGAGGCTCGGACTGGAGGAAAAACCTTTTTTCATCAAACCGAACCGGTACGAGGTAGAAGAGGCGCTTGGTTTCCTCCCCGAAAGTGAATACGACTACCGGAAGGCAATCGATTCCTTTCATGCACTGGGTATCGAGCTCGTGATGATCTCTAGGGGAAGTGAGGGGCTGTATCTGTCCACCGGGAACAGGGCAGTCTTCTCCTCCGTTCGTGTGGAGCAGCCGGTAAACACGGTTGGCTCCGGCGACGCTGCGGTAGCCGGCGCGGTGTTCGGCACAATCAATGATCTCGGTATTGATGATACTGCCCGGCTCTCTTGTGCACTGGGGGCCGCAAATACGCTCGTTGCAGGTGCGTGTATATTCGAGAGCACCCAACTGCAACATCTCTACAAAGAAGTCCTCGTGAAAATGTTATAACCTTCTCCCGAGCCTCCCCCTGAAAGCCCTCATCAGATCCACTACATCACTGTTACGAAGCAGGATGCTTATCAGGAGAAAGACAAAGAGCCCGACGACGATCAGAGAGATCGTGACAAGGGCGTTGTATACCCTGCTCAGGGCCATGAACTGCTGGAACCGCTGAAGACCGAACCAGAGCACACCTCCCATACAGAGGGAAGCTATGAGAGATTTAAGGAAACAACTGATAACGCTTCTGTCGACAACGCGGCCTATCCGTCTCTCGAGCAGGTAGAGGAGTGCGAAGAAGTTGCAGTATGCCGACGCAGAGCCTGCCAGTGCGATACCGCCAAGTCTCAAGGGTCCTGAAAGCACCAGACAGAGTGCAATATTCACCACCATGACACCCACCGCCACATAAACGGGTGTTTTCGTATCCTTCATGGAATAGAACATCTGCACAACGACCCGTGTGCCGCCTATACCCACCAGACCGATTGCATGGTAGAGCAGGGCACGGGCGACCATGTCAACGGATTCTTCGGTAAATCGCCCGTATCGGAACAGCATAGTAATGAGGGGGTACCTGAGTATGATCAGACCAAAGAGTGCGGGCAGGGTTATGATGAAGACAAGACGGAGCGCGTATCGCAGGCTCTCTTTCATACCGTCCATGTCACCCTTGGAGGACTTCTCAGACAGCACGGGGAGTATGACCGTGGTGAGAGAGATGACGAATATACCGAGCACAAGCTCAATGAGCGTGAGCGAGAACCTCAACGCAGCGACTGACCCCTCCTCTAGAAAGGCGGCAATGAACTGGGACACCAGGGCATTTATCTGATACACACCGGCACCGATTGCACCGGGGACCATGAGCCTGAGCACCTGCTTCACCCCCCGTCCCTGGAAATGGAAGCGGAAGCGAAAGCGTATGCCGTACCTGGCGAGAAAGGGCCACTGAAAGAAGAACTGCACAATGCCCCCGACCAGCACGCCGACGCCGAGCGCATAGGCCGGATCGCTGAAAATCTCCGACGCGAGCAGACCAAAACTGATAATGGAAATATTCAGCAGTATGGGTGTGGCCGCGGAGGGCATGAACACCTTGTGGGCGTTGAGTATCGCCTGTGACAGGGCTGCAAGGCTGATAAACAGAATATAGGGGAACATGAGCCTCGTCAGCTTGATGGTGAGTTCTATTTTTCCCTCCACTTTCGAAAATTCGGGAAGGAAGAAACGAAGCACTCCTGCTGACAGGAGTGCAATGACAACGATACCGAGCAGGATGAATAGGAGGAGGGTGAAAAAACTGTACGTAAAGTCTTCGAGCTCTTCCCTGCTGTAGTGTTCACGATAATCCGATATGATGGGAACAAATGCAGCCATCAGAGCGCCTTCACCGACGAGACGTCTGAGCAGGTTTGGAAAGAGGAAGGCAAGGGCGAATGCATCGGAGCTTCCCGTAGTGCCGAGAAGGTATCCGCGGAGCCATTCACGCATCAACCCGAACACCCGTGAGACAAAGGTCATGAGGCTCATGCCTGCAGCGGACTTGACAATGTGCCGTTCTTCCATTCGAGCTTGTCCCGGACAAGTGAAAGTCTTGAGCTCCACCGGCTCTACATCATAGCTGGCCCTCAAAGTGACAGGCAGCATAGTGCCGTTCCCGATGTTCTATGAGCTCGGGTGGTTCATCCCTACAGATCTTCGGAGCCCCCTTCTTCTCATAGAGCAGACAGCTGTTCCTGTATATGCAGCCCTCTTCCGGAAACTGAGAGAGTGCCATGGGGCTTCGCGGGTCCCAGAGATGTTTTGTATAGGGGTGCAACGGTGTTCCCGTGATGTCTCTCTTTGATGCGCTCTCGACGATCCTGCCTCCATACATTACGAGTACCGTGCGGCTCAGCATCTCCACCATACGGAGATCATGGGATATGAAGAGGATAGCAGCCTTCTGCTCCTCCTGATAATTCATGAGAAGGTCCGCCATCTGCGACTGTATGGAGATGTCGAGGAGGGAAAAAGGTTCATCGGCAATGATGAACTCTGGGTTTATGGAAATGGCACGTGCTATATCGAGCCGCTTGTGCTCGCCTCCCGAGAGATTCCCCACAAAGTTGTGAAGCATTCCCCTGCTCAGATTCACCCTGTCGATGAGCTCAAATATCCGTTCCCTCACTTCACGCAGTTTCACATCCTCATAGAGCCTGATCGATTCCTTCAGTGTATCAAGTACCCGCATCCTCGGGTTAAAGGAAGATGCCGAATCCTGAAAAATCATCTGAAAATTCTTCCTCAGTGGCCTGATCTCCTTTTCATGGAGTCTCGTGAGATTGCGGCCCCGATAGTAGACGATTCCCTTATCGGCATCGATGAGCCGAAGGAGGACCCTGCCCACCGTGGTTTTACCGCAGCCCGACTCTCCCACAAGCCCGACCGTCGCTCCCTCACCGATTGTTATATACACACGATCACAGGCCCTGATGACTGCCCCCTCTCCATTCCCGTGAAAATATTTGTGTAACCTGCGGCCCTCGTACAGTACCTTCACCTTTTCCCCTTCAGTGGTAATAGAGATAACAACGTATGAAGTGACCGGAACCCACCTCCTGAAGCTCAGGCCGGGCCGACCGGCACTTTCTCCGGATCCTTCCCATGGCATGGGGACATCTGTCGATATAGGGGCATCCGCTGATGACAAGCTTGTTGTCGGGCACCGTTCCCCATATGGCCCTTGGACGCCTGCCCTTCTTTATATCTGCATCCGTCGGCATGGAAGAGAGCAGCGCCTTGGTGTAGGGGTGCCTGTGTCCCAGGAGCCTCTTCTTGACCACATCCCTCGTACTTCCGGTCTCTACAACCAGGCCGGCATACATCACCACGATGTGCGTGGCGATCAGCCCGACGAGCCGTATGTTGTGTGAGATGAGTATGAGTGTCAAATCAAGCTCCTCCATAATCGAGGAAAGGAGATCGATAATTCCGTACCTGTTGGTAGTATCGAGGCCCGATGTCGGTTCATCGGCAATGAGCAGGCTCGGGCGTGATGCAAGTGCAATGGCGATTATGACCCGCTGGGCAATTCCTACTGAGAGGGAACCTGCATACAGATCCATGGTGTGCACCGGGTTTCTCAGTCGAGCGGAACGGAGCAGATCAAGCGCATGCTGCCTGACCTCGGGATCCCCCACCTCATCCTTGGTAAAGCGTCGTATGGTCCTCTCGAGCTGTTCACCCACGGGGTGGAAGGGATTGAGGCTCTTCATGGGATTCTGAGAAATCATGGAGATGTTTCGGCCGCGCACATGCTCCATGATACGGCTGTTCCTGCGCAGCCATTTTTCAGAGTCCTTTATAATGGTGAATGGATTATTCCTGAAGGTTATGTACCTGTCAAGTCCGTGGTACAGGTTCAGGAGATCGCCCTGGCGGTATGCCTTCCCGTTTGCACCCCTTGAGAGCGCCTGCTCTATCACGCTGGCGCTTTCCTCCTTGGGCTTGAAGTAAAACTCCCCGCCTATAACACCAGGCTCGCCGGAAATGAGTCCCATCATGGACTGTGCAGTGACCGTCTTACCGCAGCCTGATTCACCCACCATACCAAGTACGGAGCCCTGCTCCAGCTCGAATCCGACGTCCTCAACGGCACGTATGAACCGCTTGTCCTTCTGGTCATAAAAGTAGACCATTAAATTTTTCAAATCAGCAACGAGCGGCATCAGCGAGTGACCTTCTCATTGTATATGGAGTTCAGACCGTCCCCGAGCAGGTACAGCCCCATAATGGTAACCGTTATAGTAATTGCCGGTATGGTCGACAACCAGACCCTTCCCTGAAAGAAATAGTCAGCCCCCATGGCCACCATGTTGCCCCAGGACGGTTTGGGCTCCTGCACACCAATCCCGAGGTAGGAAAGTGACGTTTCGATAAGTATTACCTCACCCATCCCCAGTGTTGCATGGATGATCAATACGGATTTTGACGACAGCCATACGATATGTTTGAAAATGATGGTCATCGGCGAAAGCCCGAGCGCCCTGCTCGACTCGATGAACCCATGCTGCTTCAGCACCTCAACCTTTGCCTTCACATAGGCAGCAATTTTTGGTATGCTCGTAATCCCCACAAAGGTCATGATGAGGTAGATTGACGGGCTGAAGAGAACGATGATGATGAGAATGAAAATGAATCTGGGAACCGAATCGATTATATCGAGAATATAGGATATGATTCTTGATGCAAACCGGGGATAGAAACCCGACAGTACCCCGAACAGCATACCGATTGCAGTGGATATGGTGATCGAGAGCAGGCCCGGGAGAAAGAAGGCCTCTGTTCCCTTGACGATGCGGGAAAAAATGTCCCGACCGAGAAAGTCCGTTCCGAAGAGATGATCGAAGGAAGCAGACTGAAACATCGCTCCGACATTGATTTCCATGGGATTCTTGATGAATATATTGGTGATTGAGATAATGTAAAAAACAATGAGATAAGAGAGCACGCAGAGACCGAAACCGATTGAAATAACATCCTGTGCGCTTGCGCGCTTATAGATGGGAACATGAAACTCTTCAGGTTGTATGCTCTCCTCTTCGAAGTAGAACCTCTTCATCTCCTACCCCTCCCCCGGGTTGAAGATGTAGAGCAATATTTCCTTCAGTATCATGCCCGCGCGCACCATGAGCACGGATAGAAAGGCGATGACGATAAGGACGGGAAGGTCACGGTCGAGTGTCGACTGAAAGGCAAGCCTTCCCATGCCCGGCCAGTTGAATACAAACTCGATGATCACTGCCCCTCCTATCAGGAAGGGGACTTTGGAGAAAACGATGGACACGAGGGGTATGGCGATCCCCTCATTGACCGAGCTTGCGAGTAGAGATTCGCCGCGGGCTTTCGAAGCGATAACGTAATCGGTTGACATGACCCTGCCGAGCTCCGAGGAGATGAGGCGAACGATTTCACTTATCGCGTCATTACCCACACCGAGTACCAGGATGGGAAGCACATAGGAGAGAAGACGGTGCTTCCCCGCGGAACTCTCCGGATAGAAAATCGGGAGGAATCCCGTCTGCCTGGACACGAAGAACAGTATGAGATACCCAAGATAGAAAACGGGAATAGATGAAACGATATAGGAGAAGATGGTCAGGGGCCACGAATACCCCTTGAAGCTCCTGTATGCCGAGAATATGCCGATGGGCACGGCAATAATCAAAGAGATGCAGATGGCCCCTAAGGTAAGCACAAGGGTGTTGCGGAAGGCAGGGAATAGGATGCTGTTTATGTCAACACCCGATACAACGGAAACCCCGAATTGAAAGGTAAAAAGCCGCTTCAGCAGATTCAGATAGGCAGGCAGTCCCCCGCCCTTTCCGGGAAAATCACCGGGCATGAGATTGAAGAACAGGAAGAGAAGGGCCGTCACTCCCACGATGAGCATCAGGGTATAGACGACTTCTTTCAGGACCAGCTTCAGGGCGGTGACCATACCCCTCAATCCTCCCCCTGGATGTACCAGTCCTTTATATACGTGAAGAATCGGGTGGGATGAATATCTACGCGCCGTACCCTTCTGTTGTAGGCCGCATAATTGGTCAGGGTCCAGAGATAGGTATAGGGTACATCTTCTGCGAGTACCTCATGGAGACGGTGATAAACTGTCCTCTTCTTTTCAATGTCCAGCGTGGTCGCAGCCTCATCGAGGAGTGCATCCACCTCCGGGTTTCTGTAGGACCCGAAATTGTTCTTGCCGGGACCGATCTCCCGTGAATGAAAGAGGGAGGATATGTCGAATGAATCGTCGAAGAGCCAGTCCGCGTAGATAATATCGAATTCATGGTCTATAAACACCGCCTCGGTCCAGGATTTCCACTCGAGCCACTCTATCTCGACCTCGATGCCCACCTGCCGCAGATAGTTCTGAAAAGCCAGTATAACCCGTTTGGTGGTTTCACTTTCCTTTGATATGGGCACCACCATTCGGAAGGTGAGTGTGTAACTGCCCCGTCTTCTGATTCCATCCTTGGTTCTGTCCTTGAATCCTGCCCGGTCGAGCATGCGGTTCGCCTCTTCCGGTGAGTAGGGCATGCTATCGATATCGAGATTGTATGCCCAGCTTCCCGGAGCGAAGGGCCCGGAGATGAGCTGGCCCTTGCCTTCAAAGAAAGAGTCGAGCATCTCCTGACGGTTTATGGCATAGGCAAACGCCAGCCGCACCTCCCGGATAGCGAGAACAGGGTTCCTGAAATTGTACCCGAAGAACGAATAGGAGAGTGTACTGTAAGGATTGAGCTCGAATCTGGAATCCCCCTCTATCTCCCCGATATCCCGGGGAGGCACCCTGATTTCGAGATCGATTCCACCGTAGAGCAGCGTCTGTGTAATGATGTTCTGATCAGCAAAGGGTTTCATGATGACCTTTGTGATCGAAGGTGTACCGAGATGATACCCGTCGTTGGCCTGGAGCACAATTTCAGATGAGGGACCTTTCTGCGACACGAAACGATAGGGACCCGTTCCGATGGGGTGCTTATACATGGTCAATTCTTCGTCTCCTGTCAGATAACTGTACTCATCGAGGAGGAATGAGGGAAGTATCTTGAAGCTGAATCGACCGAGAGCACCGAGAAGGGGCTTTTTCAACTTGAACTCAACTGTGAAGGAATCGACCTTCCTGACTGAAACGATGAAGTCGTAGCGTGACTGGAGCGAGGTCACAGTTTTCGGATGCATCATGATTTCGAAGGTCTTTACCACATCATCGGCCGTGAAACCTCTTCCCTCCGATTCTCCGGGCATGGGGTGCCATCGAACATCCTCCCGGAGGTAGAAGGTCATCGTACGCAGGTCCTTGGAAATAAGCCAGCTTGCGGCCATGTCACCCTTGATTTCCCCGCCGATATCATAGAACACGAGAGATCCATATATAAGCTCGATTAGACGAATAGAGATTGAGTCGTTTGCCAGTATGGGAACAAGCCTAGTGGGACTACCATACTCTCCGTAGATGAGGGTATCGTCATCCCGTGCGACTGCAGTCCCCGCAGAGCACATGGCGATGATACCGATAAGGATCAGTAAGCGAACTATCAGTTTCATTTTTCCCCTCACTCTATTAAGGTCTCGCCGCTCCCCCTCTGCTTATAGGAGTAGACAGACTGGACTGCATCCTGAAGCGGCCTTACACCGGAAAAACTTTTCCCCAGGGAGAAGAGAACTTCGAGGCTTTCAGAATAATCCTCTCTGTTATAGTACACGTAGGAGAGTTTGAGTAGAAAGGTCGGATCATTGGTCTCGATCTTGTTCTTGTTTCCCTTGTCCCGTGCCTGCTCAAGATAGTAGAGCGCACGGGTGTAGTTGCCTGAAAAGAATGCGAGTTCACCGAGCAGTGCGGTATCTCTCCTCGTCCGGTCCCAATCAGTGTCGTATATGTATGACTCCGCGTCGCTTATCACATCCCTGACCGTATCATAGGCAACTCCTGAGGTGATGAGCACCCTCATCATTTCGAGCAGAAATGAGGGCTTACCGTATATCTTCTCGGTCTCCCTTTCGATCAGCCTCTGCCCTCTCCTCTCCTTCCCTGTCAGGTAATAGGCGGAACTCTCACAGGAAACCGCCCTAATCATGGTGAGTGAGCTGCTCACCGATAGTTTCTGAGCACGGGAGGCGAAATTGAAACACTTTTCATAATCTTCGAGGTAGAGGTACATCTGCGCAACATAGTAGGATGAAAAACTTGCCAGCTCACCCGAAGAAGCCGTGACCACTGGCTCGAGATTCTTGATGGACTCACCAAATATAATCCTGCTGTAGGCCTCGAGAACGGCGAGGTCATAGAATCGTATCTCCGTATTGTCATCGGGTTTATAGAAGTATATGGGCTTGTCGAGGTTCACCTCACCAATCTCATTGTAAGCATCGGTGAACCTCCCTGAAGCCATGAGTGCATAGGCGAGGTAGACCTGTATGGAATTACGGTACAGCGGCTTGGCGTCATCCAGGGCGCGCAGGATTGTCGCCTCGGCGGACGAAGGGTTTATACCGAGATAGGCATACATGAAACCAAGTGTGGCACGGGCATAGGCATGATCCTGATCAACCTGTTTCCAGAACTCCTGAGCCTTGTCCCGTTCACCGGTCCTGTGATAGGAAGAACCGAGATACACCACGGCGAGTGACCGGAGTGGTGCTTCAATCTTCCTGGATTTGATCACCTGATTCAGGATACCGGCTGCATCGAGGTACTGACCGTTGAAAAAATATCCTATACCGAGGAAGAGCTTCAGCTCATCGGTGAGAGCCTCTTCACGGTCTCTAATCTGCTCCAGATGGGCAATCTGCGCAAGAACAGTTATCTGCGACATCTCACGGTAGAGCTCGCCTTTACGGTACAGGATCCTGCCTATGGTATAGGCCGAGGCAATATCGGGATTGATTTTTCCCTCCTCGAGTGCCTCTTCGATAACCTGCAGTGCCTCGTCGAAATGATTGATGCGGTTCAGCTTCAGGGCATTCTCAATTTCCTTGGGTATGGCGAATGCCTGTACCGAAATGAGAAAAAGGATGAAAAAGAGAACAATTTTTTTCATAGTGTTTTATTCAGCGTAGAACTCCCTGAGATATTCCTGGAAATAGGATGTAGACGCTATAAAAATTCTATCCCACCCGAAGAGTTGGGCACGAAAGGAAACAAGGCCATGGGGGGAAACGGTCATATCATGATTGATATCTGTGCCGGTTTCGACCAGTTTTTCCGATCTCTTCTCAATGTCATAAATATAAATGGGATTGTAATCGCTATCAATGTTTTTAGCATAGAGCAGATGCCGGCTGTCTGGAAACCAGGCCGTTCCCTGCATATTGTCCTTGACCACATCGGCGGTGTGAAAGTACGGGATGAGATTTGGCCCCGCTTTGGGCGCTGAACCGTCGGACGGTACGATCATGATGCCCCACCGCTTGGTGTTGAATGGGTCCCGTTCTCTATTGTAGGTGGTGTAGAATGATATGTATTTACCATCCGGTGAGTAGCTCGGAAGCACGTCATTGAAGAACCACTTGACGAGCACCACATCCTCCTCTTCCGGGGTACCGGCCTTCCTGATTATATGGATGTCATGCGATTGCTTTCCACCCGTCGTATACACGATATCAGATCCTCCCGGAGACCAGCGAGGGAAAAAATCCGTGTCTTCACTGGAAGTCAGTCTCTTAAGGCTGCCAAGCTCGAGATCGTAGAGGTAGAGGTCGCCGTTGCCCGTTCTCCCTGAGGTGAATACAATTCGTGAGCCGTCGGGAGAAACCTTCGCCTGCCCATCCTTTTTCATCTCCTCAGTTATCATGAAATAGTTACCTATCGGCTTGGGGTCGAAGCGCTTTCTGATATCCTTCAGGATGGTATCATCCTCCTCTACTGAACCGACAAAGAGATTGTACTCTCCCAGACCCGCGTTGGATGTAAATATGAAGGCGCTCGATCGGGGGAACCACGAAAACTCATAGTTAAAGCTTTCTCCTGTGCTGCTATCGAAAAGATCATCAGTCAACTCGCCACCGAAGCTCTCTTCGAGAAACACCTCCCGTGCTTTGCTGTAATTCACAGTGTATGTACCCTCACGCTCCTGCACATCCATTCTGTATATGTATATCTTCTTGTAATTGCCCAGATTGACCTCAAAGGCAAGAAACTGCTCATCCGTTGTGAACTGCGGATTGTAAGAGTTGAAAAGTCCGGGTTTCCTCTCCACCTGCTGAATCTCGGCTATCTCGAGCTCCAGCTGCCCGTAATCCAGATGCACCTCCTTGGGAGGCGGTTCCTCGTCTATGGGTTTCGGAGGCTCACGCGGAACATCAGGTTCCTCGATAATACTGTTTGAGGCACATGCAGCCAGGAGTGCAGAGACCAGGAATGCCAGGATTACAATGTTTCTATTCCTCATTTCGTAACCTCTTGATCTCTTCCCTGTAGGATTCCGCAACCCTGTATTGGTTTTCATAGTAGGAATCCTTAAAAAGATTATTGTCGAAAAAGTCGAAATAATCAATCCATGAATAGTGAGCCTTGGTGAGAAATTCCCCGAGATTGGTAAGGTAGTAGAGTTTTTGATGTGAAACGGCAACGTAAAAGAGAACATCCTGATAAATGTGCTTACTTCCCGAACTGAGAAGCCTGCTTCTCCGCTCTTTCACCACGTTGAAGATCTCCAGGGCCAGCTGATAGTATGACTGTGACCGTAAGCTACTATCATAGTATAACTCTTCGGCCCTGTTATAACTGGCCTGACCGTAATTGTAATAGGAGATGACCGAAGTCTCCGTTGATATCCTCTTCAGATCAATGGCGCGACTGTAGCATGCTATGGATGCTTCATACTCCCTGTAGTGGCGTAGATAAACATACCCGCAGAACTCCATAGATCTTTTATAGTCGGGATGATTTTCCGGCACTTCCTTGAGAATTTTCAGCGTTTCATCGATTTTCCCTTCCTCATAGGCATCCTCAGCCTGACCCAGATAATCCTCATGAAGCGTTATCCGTTCATTACCGGTGAAGCTCAGCTTGCGTTCACTGAACTTGAGATACTGATTGTAGTCCTTGTACCCGTCCAGTTTGAGCTCAATACGATGGAAGCCGTAGGGAAGCTCGATTGGGTTGCGAACAACCGGTGTGTTACCCTTGAACTCGCCATTGACAAACAGAAGCGCACCTCTCGGGTTAGAATCAATGGTAAACTGAGTCTTCCCCTGTTTGAGATTGACCCTGTAGGAGCTTTCACCTTCCTGAACCTTGATGTCGATTTTTGCAGGAATGTATCCTTCCTTGTACACGAGGACATCCGCCGTCGCGCTTTCGGTAAGGAGCACCTGCAGTATGCCTTCGTCATCGGTCTGTCCTGTCCACTGATCGTCGAGATAAATATTGGCCCCGGAGACTCTGTCCCTCCCGGATGTGACCAGGATGCTAATCGGGAGTTCTTTCAGCGCCTGAGCCGGTTCACTGAACCGTTTAACCTTCCCGCCCGGCTCCAGCAGATATCCCTCACTGATGCTCTCGAGCTCACCCGATGAAGAGCTGCCCGCCACTTCCGTGATTCGCAGCTTGGCCACCCGTTTCTTCGAGTAATCCTGTTTGATGGCATCGTAATAATTGAGGAAACTGTAAAACTTGTCATCCAGTTCTACTCCGTGGTGGGTCCCGAGGTTCAGGTAGATCTTCTTATCAATGGCTGAGATGGTACCCTCGTAGGGGAAATTACTCCTGAACTCTTCGACAAAAGAATCCGGAATAGACTGAAAATCACGAAGCGATACCCTTCTCTCCATCTGTCCTATGATCTTTCCCGTGTAGTCTATACCGTACAGCTCAACCATGAAGGCGTTCCCTACAGATGACAAATTTCCAAATATGATGCCGTCGACATCATTCTTGAGGAATGGAATTTCACTCCAGTCCGTTCCGCTTTTCGCTATTTTGAGATCGAATTGTTCGAAGAGGTCCGCGATGCTCCTGTCTGAAACAATCGAAAAGATACCGCCTATGGTAAGATAGTCCTCCAGACCCCTCTTCAGATCATATGCGCGCCGCGACAGTAATACGTTCCTGCTGTCGCCAATCTGCAGAGGGATTACCGTAATACGAGGTGCAGGGGCTTCCCTGCTGTATGAGAATCCTGAATAGGCCAGTCTCTGCAGATCATGCTGAATGAAGAAACTTCTCTCCTCTTTCTCAGGATAGAACCCTTTGGGGTACTCAATGCGAAGTGTGAGCTCCCCGTCAACTCCCCTGTCGTTCTCGTAACGGTGCCCGAAGAAGCCACTGCTGCCTGTCTTTCCCATCCACAGGTCATTGATGTAGACCTGCGCTCCGCCAATACCGCTGAGCACCTCGTAATTTTCCGTGTACGCGTAGAGGTCAATCAACAGCATCTTGTTCAGATCGACATCCAGGTGATAACTGGGGGAGATCTCCACACTCTTCTGCCATATGTGCTCCCCCTCCTTGAACACCTGTACATTATCCCGGTGTGAATCCTCCCCGGCGTATTTCACCATGAACAGCCCCGATTCATCGGTGTACCCCCCCACGGTGCCATTCACTATGACAGCGGCGTCACTGACATCCATGCTCCCCTTTCCCCTCACCTTGACCGTATAGTACATGTATCCATCAATAATGGCGAGGAAGTAGTACTTGTCATGGAGGCTGGCCCTGCCAAGCTCGGCCTTCTCGATTTCGGCCAGCACATCAAATTCACCCTCCAGAGAGGGCATCTGCTCCCCCTGTTCCTCCTTCTTCTCACGCTTCTTCTTCCCTTCCGCTGCAACCCTGAAATCCGTTTCCCAGGGCCCGTAAACATACCCCTCTCTGTCCTTCTCGATTCGAAGCGTGTATGATTCACCACCAATGAGGTTGATATCGGTGAGAAAGAACCCCTTTTGGTCCGTCCTGCCGATGAAACGCTGATTGAGATAGATGTCTGCATCGGGAAGAGGATGCCGGTCCACCCGGTACACCTCCACCTTGAGCGGGGCCGTTACTATTTCAGGTTCAGGCTGTACCTGTCCCTTTGCGAAGAGGTACACAACAAGAACGGTGAGAAATACGGAAATGGCGAGAGCGATGAAAGTGTTTATCCTGTTCACAATACCCCGCTTCGAACCTCCACATAATACCTAAATACCTGTATGCAGGGACAGAGGGACCCCTGTACCTTACTGCTACTGAACGGGCGGCTGAATATTTACATCACCCTCATTTACGATCAACTCCTCGCCGATATCATCCTTGAGCGGGACACCTCTCTCGGTCTCGATACGGCTGATCTCGATTTTTCCCAGGTTTTCCCTGCGGTTTCGGTCCAGCACGATGTTGAATGTCTCCACATAAAACCCTTCGAGAAAGATCTCGACCACAAACTCACCACCCCGGAGATCAACCACAAAATCACCGTTGGACTTGGCATTTCCGATAACGGTCCTATCCACCATCTGTTCACCGTCCTTCAGGGGGATACAGTTGATGATGATGTTTTCCTTTTCCTCCATGACGATCTCGTTGCCGTCCGAATCAACGGGTACCACACTTCCCTTGATTCCGGCCCGCTCGAACTCCTTGGACCTCGTTGTGGCACAGGAGGGCAGTACCCAGATACTGAGAATGAGTAATGCTGCCGCTGAAACTGAGAGCCACAACCCTGTCGTTACTCTGTGTGTCATACCAATACCCTCATGGTAAACGGAATTTGAGTATATAGAAATCATTATCCAGATCGTATATGTAGAGATAGTTATTGTCCGATAAGAAGTAGGTATACCGCCCATTGATGCGGTCAGGCGGTAGATAGGGAAAATCACTTACCATGAAATAACGCTCGGTAAGCAGTCTGGCCCTCTCCTGCTCTGAAATAGGCCGCTCGCCCTCAACCATATTGTCGAAGAGCATGTCCTTGTAAAGCGTGAATGAACGCTCCCGATAATCGAACAGCATCTCGCCGCTTGACGGGTCCAGGGCAATGAAGTCAGGAATGAACATGTAGATGCTGTTCTGTCCGGCAAAGTAGTTATAGTTGAACTCCACACCCTTGAAATATTTGACCCACTTGATCTCGCCCCTGTTCCTGTGCAGACACACCATTTCACCATCGGTAAAAAAGAGCACAATTTCCCCTTCGAAGACGAGGAAGTCCCTTGTTATGGTGCTACCCACGTAACTGGACCACAGTGTTTCTCCGGTCTGTGCATCAAGTGCATAAAAGGTATCGTCCCATGAACCGAAATAGATCTTTCCATCCCGAATAACCGGCCGCACACTGATCAAACCGCCCGCATTGAAGACCCATGCCTCACTGCGGGACTGCAGATCATAGGCGACTATATTTCCATTCCTGTAGGGAACGATAATGATATCTTTGTATATATTGAGGCCCGCATTGATCTCCCCTTCTCCTTTGTAGGTAAACAGAACCTCCCCGTTCGTCCTGTCCAGAATATGTATGGTCCCGTCAAGCGTCGAAGCAACAAGGAATCCGCTGTATATGATGATCCTCCCCTTGATTTCATTTTGGAGACTGCTCCTCCAGAACAACTCTCCCCGATGCAGGTCAATTGCATAGATTCTGTTGTAGATGTCATACAGGTAAACAATCTTTTCTCCAACGGTATAGGGGCTCAGCAGGTCGCCGCCGATAAAGATCTTCCAGATGGGTATTCTATAAGCCAGGGAGAAGGCATACAGAGAGCCCTTGTGTATGAAGGGAAACACCATGTCCTTCGATTCATCGGTTTTATGGAGGGTTTCAACCTCATAGTTGGGGAAGAGTTCCGTGGTTGAGAAATCCTGTGCATGCACTGGAAGGTAAAGCAGCAGGATGCACACCAGGGTTAAAACCGTACATGCGGCAACGTGAGACTTCATAGGATTCTCGGCTGAACAGTGGAGAGTCTAAAAGAGGTTCAGACACCCTTTTTTCTGTCTCGCCTTCTCCTCCAGTCTTTCCCTGTCACCTTCAAGAACATACTTCTGCTCGATACCGCCATACGTTGTCTTGATGCCCGTGAATAGCGCCTGCTGTTCCTCTGTTGGCGCCTCGATATCCGTGTATATTCTCTCAGCCATATCGTAGAGACCAATGGAGGACAAAGCACGAAAGCGTATATTCACGATTGAGTGAAAGGCCTTCTTGCTCTCACTTCCCGCCTTTTTTGAAAATTCCGAGGCTTCAACGGTCTTACCCGCTTCGAGAAGTTCGTCCCGCTTCGCGATATACCTCTCCTTCTCCATGAGCGCATCCTCCCTGATGAGCTCATAGTTCCCAATATCCACGGCAATATCCTCGAAACGGTTCTGAATCTGCCCAAGGAGGGCTGTTTCATTACCCTTGACCGCATCCTGCGAAGACAGCAGCCACGCATCCCAATCGATGACCTTGGTCATGACATCGAACTTTTCAGAGGGTTCCTCACCGAATTGGACCTCGGTCCCCTCTCCCTCTTCGAGAACAAGCTCACTGCTCATCCCCTGAACAGCAACGCTGCCTTCCTCAATAAGTACGATGGTCGACCCATCGTACCCCGATCCGACCTCTAGAACAGTTCCTCGAATGGTCAGGTTGACTGTCTGTGTCTGTATATCAGGTTCCGCTTCACCCGATTTACCAAGCTTGAACTTCATCCTGCCCAGAAAGAGCATAAAGGTGGAGCGTTTCTCACCCTCCTCATATTTTTCCGATATGGTGAAATTCGCATTCTCTGAAATGTAGATCTCACTCCCGCCGTCGAACAGAATCGCCTCACTGTTCATGCCGGTTTCAATCATATCGCCCGAAACGAGATTCATACCCACCTCGAGATCCTGCCAGTCTTCCTTGAGGTGACGGTAATTCACGTCGCCGGATACAAATTCAACCTCCATAGCCGCTGCCATGAGGGTCGTCGTTAGGAAAAAGAGAAGCATTATACAGAAAGAAAGGAATCTTTTCATCACCGGACCTCCACCTGCTGTACTCATACTATCGGCATCATGCGATACAGAGACCGCCACTGTGCACAGATTCACAACTATTGGATATTATAATCAAAGCATTTTCGGCTCGCAAGGAAAAGAGATA
>CBFDDP010000066.1:0-17156 GCA_965603595.1 uncultured bacterium | reverse complement strand
ATGCATTTCGGACCGGACGCTGTTCAAAGGGCTGTCCGGCACTCTTTCATTATCGGTTGAATTTGTTGGGAAAGAAAGACCCCCCGAAAAGGAGGAAAACGGGGGGTCAAGAAAAAGAAAAAGCATCTCCTAGGGGAGTCGAACCCCTGTTGCCGGGATGAAAACCCGGTGTCCTAACCACTAGACGAAGGAGACGTGTTCATGAGCCACGAAGGAATCGAACCTTCGACCCACGGCTTAAAAGGCCGTTGCTCTACCTACTGAGCTAGTGGCTCTTTTCCCCGATGAATTTAGTCAGCACACTGGTACAGGTCAAGATATTTTTCCCGTACCCGGATCTCGTCAGTAATCTGAAGCATAAAATCATTTGAAAAACCGTTTCATTGTATATAATAGGTTGAAGTATGCGTTGATTCTGATGAGGTGAGGAGATCCTGTGAACAGTATGACCGGTTATGCAGCCGAGAGTTATGAGTTTGAGGAGTACACCATATTTATAGAGATACGCTCGCTCAATAACAAGTTCCTGGAATTCAAGTGTAAGTTACCTTTCTATCTCGAGCACATGGAGGAGAATCTCCGCAAGCTTCTGAAGCGTACGGTGAAGCGCGGAAAGGTGGAGGTCTTTGTAAAGGTGGTGGCCAAGGAGGGAATAGAGCTTCGTATGCTCAGGGGACTCTTTGTCAGGTATGGTAAGCTCGTCCACATAATTGAGGAGGACACCGATTTTCATCTGCAGCTGTCTCTCTCTGACCTCCTCTCATTGCGTCATTACTTTAATGATTTTGACGAATTCTCAAGGATCGATATCCCGGAAGATGATTTCGAGAAGTGTTTCATAAAAACCGTCGAGACATTCCAGAAATCGCGACATGCCGAGGGGGAGATGACAAGGGCCGAGCTCAAAACTCATATAGCCGAGATAGATGAAACGGTGCAAAAGATCGAAGATGTGTATCCGAGGGTTGTTGAGAAATTCAGGGAGCAGATGAGGGAAAGAGTGCTGCAGCTGCTTGGTTCAGAGATTGACGAAACGCGGCTCATGATGGAAGTGGCGGTGTTCGCCAATAAGGTGGACATCAGCGAGGAAGTCTCACGGATCAAGAGCCACATGAAAAAGATGCGTGAGATCATTGACGGTGATGGGGCATGCGGACGGGAGCTCGACTTCATATCACAGGAGCTCAACCGTGAGATCAATACGGTGGGCGCCAAGGCTCCGGAGTACATCATCTCCGAGAGTGCGGTACGGATCAAGACGGTCCTGGAAAAGATAAAGGAGCAGGTGCGAAACATTGAATAGAAAGGGTCTGGTGGTGGTCATTACTGCACCATCGGGAAGCGGTAAAACGACTATTTATAAGAAACTGCTGAAGATGAGGGAAGACATGTCATTCTCCGTTTCCTACACGACAAGACAACGCAGGGAAGAGGAAACCGATGGTGTGGACTACTTCTTCATCAGCAGGGAAAAGTTTGAAAAAAAGATAGAGCGCGGTGACTTCACCGAATGGGCAGAAGTACATGAAGACCTCAAGGGGACTGACCGCAGGCATCTCGAAGAGTGCTTGAACAGATCGAGCGCCTGTATACTCGACCTTGATGTGCAGGGTGCTCTGAGTATCATGAGGGATTTCCCCGAAGCATTGACCGTATTTATCATTCCACCGAGTCTTGAAGAGCTGAGAAGGAGGCTCGAGAAAAGGGGTACGGAAAGCAGGGAGGCGCTGCGTATTCGTCTTACCAACGCTGAAAAGGAGCTTGAATATCGTGATCGATTTCAGTATATTGTGGTAAATGATCGTATTGAGACGGCCGTAAAAAGAATTGAAGATATCATCGACCGTGAACTGCAGAAGAGGAGATAGTGCATGATGCCCATGTACAAAGTAATCGACTACTCGGGTAATCGCTACCTTCTTTGCAAGGCTGTTATGAAAAGGGCACGACAGATCAATTTCCTCGGTGATGATAACCTCGAGGCGCACAAGGGAAAAATCGTTTCCCTTTCCCTGCAGCAGGTGTTTGATAAGGAGATAAAGTTTCTCGATACGCAGGCCCCGAGAAGTGAAAGCTGACCCCGCCCCTTATTCACCATTCTTCCTTGAAAGCTCTCTTCATGGAATGTAGACTATTGGTTAGATAGGCTGCGCATTCGATCTCTATGTCTGAAAAACAGAAACTAGTATTCATTGTCGGGCCAACAGGCGTCGGGAAAACCGATTTGGCTGTCAAAGTAGCATGGGATATCGGCGAGATTGTTTCCGTGGATTCCATGCAGGTATACCGGGACCTGGAATCTGGAACAGCGAAGCCCGATAAAAGTGCCCTTGTGAGGGTGCCACATCATCTGGTGAGTATCGTATCTCCTGATTTTCGGTTCAGTGCGGGCGATTTCAGGCGGAGAGCCCTTGCCGTTATTGAGGAAATACGGGAACGTGGAAAGGTGCCCGTGCTGGTTGGTGGTACGGGGCTTTACTTTCGTGCACTGGAGTATACTCTATCGCAGGCACCTGGCGCTTCCCCGCTTCTACGGGAGAAGTTATACCGGTCCGAAGAGAGGTGCAGGGGTTCGCTGCACAGCCGGCTCATGGAAGTTGACCCTGGGGCAGCCTCAGGGCTTCACCCCAACGATCTCGTACGGATTGTCAGGGCACTGGAGATATACGAGCTCTCGGGTACAAGACCTTCCGTTCTCATGGAACAAAAGCCCGATCCCCTCTTTGATATATTGAAAATCGGACTCATGGTCGACAGGGAGCAGCTCTACGGGAAGCTTGAGCAGCGCTGCATGCACATGATCAGAGAAGGGTTGCCCGGGGAGGTTTACAGCCTTCTTCACAGGGGATATGATGAGCGGTATCCGTCAATGAAGGGACTCGGGTACAGTCACTTCATACAGTATTTCAAGGGCTGCCATGGTTACCGGGAGGTGGTGCGGCTCTTCATGCGGGATACCAGGCGCTATGCAAAACGGCAGCTTACCTGGTTTAAAAAGGAGGTCGGCGTGTCCTGGTACAGCCCTGATGACGACAGGGAGATACGCGAACGTATTGGGGATTTTCTGAAAGCCTGAGCCCAAGGGAATTGAGAAGGAGGGATACCGTGCTCTACATTGTCATTATTGCGGGTGGAAAGGGTGAGCGGTTCTGGCCCAAGAGCGTACAGGCCATGCCGAAACAATTTCACCGTATTGTTACCGAACGGTCGATGATTCAGGAGACCTTCAATCGGGTCTATCCGGAAATCGAGAAGGAGCGCATTTTTGTCGCGGCAGGTGCGCACCTGAAAAAGGTCATCCTGGAGCAACTCCCCGAAGTTGGTGAAGAAAATCTCATCATTGAACCGATGGGAAAAAACACTGCACCGGCGATCGGCCTTGCCTCTGTAGTCATCGGTCGTCGCGACTCAGAGGCTCAGGTTGCTGTTCTGTCAGCCGATCATGTTGTTGATCCACGGGAGGAATTCCTCGAGGCACTGCAGGACGCGGCCAGGGCGGCCAAGAAGGGATATATCGTCACCTTTGGGATCGCACCCTCCCGGCCGGCCACCGAGTTCGGGTATATCGAAGTCGACCAGCAGCTGGAAGAGGCGTATGGACATGAGATATACACGGTCAGGCGGTTCAGGGAAAAACCCTCATATGAACAGGCTGAGGAGTACCTTCATGGGGGTAACTTCCTCTGGAACTCCGGCATGTTCATCTTCAATGTGCAATCTCTCCTCGAGGACATGAGCATCTATATGCCCGATCTCCACGAGGGCCTCATGCGAATAGGGAAAGCTCTGGGTACCGATACAGAGGAACGGGTGAAGGAGGAGGAATTCAACAGGTTCGCAAGTATATCCATAGATTACGGTGTTATGGAGAAGTCGAGCCGAATTGCCTGCCTGAAGCCGAGGTTTTCCTGGGACGATGTGGGGTCGTGGAGCTCTCTGGAGCGTCACAGGACGCCTGATGCGAGCGGTAATATCCTCGAGGGGAATGTGGTTACCGTTGATTCAGCAGACAACATTGTCATTGGAGATGCCGGTTCTATCGTTACGATCATTGGTATGCGTGACACCATATGCGTCAAGGACGGGGAGCGGATTCTGATTTGCCACAAAAGGGCTGATCAGAAGATAAAAGAGGCCTTGAAACAGATGGGCGCGGACGCTCAAAACCTGGAACACCTCTAATGGAGTTGCTCCGCACGTAAGTTTTGTTTATATTCAGTTCGACCTATTTAAACGGGTATCGTTTTGAGGGGAGGAGCGGAGATGTCAGATGAGCCCTTTATTCCGGAAGCATCTTTTTCATCGCTCGTGATAACGCTGAGTTCTTCAGCCTGGGTTTCTCTCGGTAAGATCACGGATCCGGTTTCTGGAGAGATCAAAAAGGATCTGCGTTCGGCGAAATTTAGTATTGACACTATGATTATGCTCAGAGAAAAGACGGCCGGACGGCTCGATGATGATGAAAATAAGCTTCTGAATGCCCTGATCAACGATCTTCAGGCAAATTATGCGGAATCCGTGTTCGAGCAGGAGAAAACAGGTCAGGAAACCGCTTCTGCTGGGAATGGCGGTGAAGGAGACGCATCAGAAGGGGACACAGAGGCCAACGTGAGTCCTGAAGGGGATGCCGGTGCTGCGGAACAGACCGGGAAGGACGAAACAGATAAAGAGAAACAGAAGAACCAGAAAAATTCAAAGCAAGAAACTTAAAGGTGATGAGGAGGTGTGATGCCATCCGGTAAGAAGAGGAAAAGGCAGAAGATCGCAAACCACAAGAGGAAAAAACGTTTGCGGAAGAATAGACACAAGAAGAAGTAGGAAATCCTGTGAATGTCCACATCCCCCTCGGCAAGAAGACCCTCGTCATGGGGATCATCAATGTGACCCCCGATTCTTTCTATTCCGGAAGTAGAACCCAGGGCATTGAGGAAGCGGTGGAACGAGCTCTACAGTTCGAGGAGCTCGGTGCAGATATTGTGGATGTAGGCGGTCAATCGACAAGGCCGGGGTCAAAAGCTGTTCCGGTTGATGCGGAGATCGCACGGGTTATTCCTGTCATCGAGGGAATTAGAAAGAGATCGAACATCACGATCTCCGTTGATACCTTCAAATCAGAAGTTGCTTCCCGTGCACTCGAATGTGGCGTGAAGGTCATAAATGATATTACGGGATTGGGTTCCGCCTTCACGCATGCGATCCCCGAGAAGGAAATTCCCGATGTATCAACGTTCCCGCTCGTTGGGCAGGGGTTAGGGTGGCAACATTTCGGCCGCATCGTTGCGCAGAGCGGTGCATACATTGTGCTTATGCACATGCGGGGAACCCCATCCGACATGCAGTCGCGCACTGCCTACGGCGATGTTACCAAAGAGGTTTCGGCTGAGCTCGATCTTGCCATACAGAGGGCAGTCGATTCAGGTATTGCACGGGACAGGATCATTCTGGATCCTGGTATCGGTTTCGCCAAAACGGCTGAACAGAACCTCTGCCTGCTCAAGAATCTACCGCTCATCGGAGAAAAGGGTTTTCCCATTCTCGTCGGTCTTTCAAGAAAGTCTTTTCTGGGTGTGTATACAGGAAGGGAGCCGGAGGACCGCCTCGCTTCAACAATCGCAGCAAACGCTATATCAATTTTCCAGGGCGCCGATATTATAAGAGTCCACGACATCCGTGAAGCTGTAGACACTGTCCGTATCGTGGACGCTCTGGAAAAGGTCTGAAGAGTGCATCATAAAGCTTCATGCATCTGACTGGGAACGATGAATATACTGCTCAACATCAACTGGGTACAAACCTATCTGCTTCCAGTCATCGATATCGGTATCATCGCGTTCGTGTTCTACAGGATTTACATGATGATATCCGGTACACGCGCCATTCAGGTTGTCAAGGGCCTCGCCCTCATAATAGTGGCAGCCTGGCTTTCACGGTTTCTCCGGCTGGAGACCATGAGCTGGCTCCTCAATCAGATCATACAGTTTGCCGCGATTGCACTCATCATTCTCTTCCAGCCCGAGCTGCGGAGAATGCTTACCAGGGTGGGACAGAACAAGTTCCTCCACTTCATTTTCAAGGATACAACAAATATCATCGACACCATTTCACATGCGGTTGAAGAGATCTCAAATAAAAAGATCGGAGCACTTCTTGTACTTGAGGCAGGCGTGGGGCTGAAAAACTATATCGAAACAGGTGTACAGCTCGATGCACTCATTAGTTCGGAGCTACTGTTTTCAATCTTCCGTAAGGACTCTCCCCTTCACGATGGAGCCGTCATCATTCGTCGTGACAGGATCATTGCGGCCAAGTGTATTCTTCCGCTTACGGACCGGCATGAAGTGCTCGAAGGATATGGAACACGTCACCTGGCTGCCCTTGGGCTCGCCGAGGAAACTGATGCATTCGTTATTGCAGTTTCTGAGCAGACCGCAAAGATCAGCATTGCCTGGGGAGGAGACATTGAGATGGGTGTCTCGATCAAGCGTCTACGGGAACAGCTGACTGAACTCTTGACTGTTATGGGTGGATAGTGGTGAATATTGTCGGGAAAATTACACACAACTGGCATATCAAACTACTTTCCCTCGCTCTGGCCGCTATACTGTGGGTATATGTGAACAGTATTCAGGAAAAGGAGCGTTTCCTCACTGTACCCGTGGAGGTGAGGAATGTCTCCGAGGATTATCTCCTTTCGAGTGAGTTGCCTGAGTTTGTGCAGCTGATACTCAGAGGAAGGGACGAGTCTCTCTCTCTTGTCAATGAGGGTGATGTGGTGGCCTACATTGATCTCGAGATGAACTCAGAGGGGGAAACGAAGAAAATCGTTAAAGTAGAGCGCCGCGGTATCCCCCGTGGTGTGTCGATCAAGGAGATTAGTCCCCGCCTCATTGATGTACAGCTCGATCAGGCGATTCGGAAATCTGTGAAGGTGGTGCCGGTGATCGTCACTGATCTGCCCGATGGCTACAGTTTTGAAAAGTTTGTGATCGAACCTCCCACGGTGGAGATTCAGGGGCCCTCATCGCGTATAAAAAGCGTTGAGTCGGTCAATACCAGGAAGGTCGATATTGGGAACATGACGGAGACAACCGTCATTGAGATAGAGCTGGAAACGGGCTCAGATAAGATTACTCTGGTCAGAGACCAGCCGGTCAATATCAAGATATTTATCAGAGAAGAGTTTGTGCTCAAACGTGTGAGCAGTGTGGTTGTATATCCTGTCAATGTTGCCGAAGGGCTCATCCCTGACCTGGGAGAGCAGGAGGTCTCGGTCCTGATCAAACTTCCGAAACGGCTGGAATCTGGTTTCAAGAATGAACAGGTATACGCATATGTCGACTGTGTGGAGATTGGTGAGACCGGCGACTATTTGCTGCCCGTTACGTTTCAATCTGATATCGAGGAAGTAGCGCTCGTTAAGGTTGACCCGCCCACGATTTCAGTACATATGGTTGAAGCTTCCGAAGAAACCATCGCAGAACAGTAGGCCTCATCCATACCGAGCAAGCCCGCACCGAAAATCATCTGAAAAATGGATATATGTGCCGATTAGTACTATATATATTATAAAGTTGGGGTAGGGGTATATCCGCTCAGGAGCTGGTTCATGCCGGTAAAAGAGATGAAAATTTCCTATTACCTGAAGAATCCGGTCATCTGCCCACTGTGCGGAACCGTCTTCAAACGGGAGGAGATGCTCTCAGGTGGGGGGAGGCTCAGCGCAGCTGATTTGACCGATGAGCTCCGCCGCATCTATGAGCCGAGTAAGAAGTTCGGTGAGATCTTTCCACTCAGTTATCCGATTACCGTGTGCCCCGCATGTTTCTATGCCACATATCACGATGATTTTCTCCTCATACCGCCGAAACACAGGCCGGTAGCACTTTCGCAGAAGGTAAAGCGTGTGCATGAAATAAAAATGATTTTTCCCGATATCGATTTCAATAGACCCCGGGACCTGATATCGGGTACGGCCAGCTATCTGCTCGCCATCGCGTCATATGCATTTCACACCAAGGAGTGCGCGCCCACCTTCAAGAAGGGGCTCTCGGCTATGCGAGGCGCCTGGTCCTTCGATGACCTTCATGCAAAGGATCAAAATCAGGGTTTTGACAGGTTCAGGAACATCCTGTACAGGAAGGCCATGGATTATTATGAGAAATCCATTGCCTATTCGCAGAATGGACAGGAACACATCGATGGCATCAAGAATTTCGGACCTGATCTGGATAAGAACTATGGCTTTCAGGGGGTTCTCTATATGTCCACCCTGCTGCTGTATAAATATGGCAGCGATGAGAACAGGGAGGAGGGCGTTCAGAAGCTGATGGGAGCAAAGAGAGTCATCAGCAAGGTATTCGGGTCCGGTAAATCGAGTAAATCAAAGCCCTCCTTTATCCTCGAGATATCCAAAGAGCTGTATGAAAAGGTTGGAGAAAAAATCGAGGAGCTGAAGGGGGAATGATACGGGCATTCGAGGTATCCTATGACGGTACGGCCTATGCAGGGTGGCAGGTTCAGGATAATGCCCGAACCATACAGGGAGTCATTGAGCATAGTCTCGAACGAGTGCTCAAGCAGCAGGTGCGGATCACCTATGCAGGACGGACCGATGCAGGTGTGCATGCTATCGGACAGGTAATTTCCTTTCTCAGCGAGAGCAGCATGACAGGGGAGCAATTCAGGCGTGCGCTCAATGCGCTGCTCCCGCAGGATATACGAATAATGAAGACTCTGGAGGTTGAGCCGGATTTTCATCCCCGGTACAGTGCTCGGGCACGATGGTACCGGTATATCATATGGAATGGGCGGGAGCTTGTTCCCTTTTTTAGAGCATATTCTCTCTGGCTTAACCGGCAGATCGATGTATCGAGATTGAAGTCTTACTGTAAAAAAATCGTCGGTGAATATAACTTCACCTCTTTTACCAGCCTCGCGCAGGATGAGAACCCTACTCGCAAAGTATTTTCCTGTGAGGTGTATAGAAAGGACGATTTCATACTTCTTGATATTGTTGCAAACAGCTTTTTGAGAAAGATGGTACGTACCATCGTAGGGACATTTCTCAAGCTCGAGCTGAAGGGAGAAAGGCCGGAGCGTATCGACGAGATGTTACATGCTGAGGACAGGGGGTCGGCCGGTGAGACTGCCTATGCAGGTGGATTGTACCTTGCCAAGGTGTTCTACTAGTTTGAACCGGCATCAGGGAATTCGGATATGATACTCTTACTCATGGTCGTACTCATTTTAATGCTTGCGGTTGTTGCGGTCGTCCTGATGAATGCACAACAGAAGAGCCGCAAGGAAAAGGCCCTTACGCATCTGAAAAATGGTGAATACAGCGATGCGATGAGGCTCTACTCTGAGATGTACAAACGAAATCCCAATGATAAAACTCTGAACTGGTATATAGGGCTCTGCCATGAGAATCTGGGAGATCAGGAACTTGCCCTCGTGGAGTACAACAAGGTGGCACTGAGTACGGTGTTTCTCCCCCCCCTGAACGAGGTCGAGGTTCATGAACGCATCGCCATGATCAATGCAAGGCTCGGTAACCTCGAAAAGGCTACACATGAATTTCGTATTGTCACTGCGCTCGACCCGAACCATGTAAATGCCCTCTATCAGCTCGGCATCATTGAACGTGACTCAGGTGAACCGCAAAGGGCGATAACTTCGCTGAACAAGGCGGTTAGGGCAGACGACAGCTTTGTGCCGGCCTATGTGGAGCTTGGCAAGCTCAACTATAATCTCAGCTACCTGGAAAGGGCGAAGAAAGCACTGAGAAGGGCCGTGCAGCTCGATTACTCCCTGTGCGAAGCCCACTACTACTATGCACTGACTCTTGGAAGGATGCGTAATTTCAAGGAAAGCATTGAGGAGTTTCAGATCGCCCTCAAGGACAACCGATATGAATTCGATTCTTACGCACACCTTGGACACATCTATATAGAGATGTCAAACGCTGTGCAGGCTTTTGAAAACTTTGAGAAGGCCCTGGAGCTCGAAACGGACAACCCTGAAAAGATTGTTGAGTTGAAATACGATTATGCCAATTATCTCGTACGGGAAGGTGAGCTGAACAGGGCACTGAAGCTCTGGAAGGAGGTTCAGGCTGTCTCACCGGAATACAAAGAAACAGTACAGATGATCGATATTTACAGTGAGGTCGGCAGGAGTGAGAACCTTACGAGACTCATGACCTCTTCGAAGCAGGATTTTCTTGCAGCCGGCCTGTCGTTGTGCAGGATTCTCTGTATTCATGTTGAGAAACATAAATTCGGTATGGAAAACTTCGTTGAGTTTACAGGAGGAATGCGCCAGGGGAGAGAGGATGTTACTGTAATCGTGCACTTTGCACGATGGACATCCCAGGTAGGTGAGATTCCGGTACGGGATCTCCTGGAAAAAATGACCGAAGAGAACGCATCAAAGGGTTACTTCATAACCACCTCCCTGTTCTCAGCCAAAGCAATGAAGCATGCCAAAGTGCGTCCAATAAACCTTATTGACAGACATAAGCTTGAAGAGATGCTTATGAAGGTCTATTCGTAAAGAGCTCCAGCCCTGGCGTGCGTCGCGACCTCCACAATGTATGCATGCTGTCTGTATCTCTCCTTTCGCCCTTTTTTTAATTCTATACACTTTCCCGCACTTTTTTAGTTGGTTTTTTCCTCGATTGGCGGTAAATTCATACGCTATCAGAGCAAATGGCGATTAGATTCAGTAACGTTGTTTCTCTTTCTGGGTGTCACATGCTGAGCTTCATATGAGAGGAGCATCATGAGAAAGAAAGTTCAGGATTCGATCAAGAAAAAACTCATTCGCAAGATGAATGAGCTCTTCGAAGAGCTTGAAGGCGCAGCCGACGATGATATTTCGGATGTTGAAAGTGAAAATGTGATCGGCGATATTGTCGACAGGGCAAACAGCGTGTACGAGATGCAGATATATGACAAGCTCACCGAAAAGGAACGGATAAATCTTCAGGAGATCAGCGATGCTCTGAAGAGAATCGAAGAGGGCGTTTACGGTAAGTGTATCGTCTGTGGAAAGGCGATCGAGGAAAGACGCCTTGTTGCTATCCCCGAAGCCAAGATGTGTATCATTTGTAAATCGGCTGCGGAGAAGAGAAAAGTCTGAATGCAAGCTGTTCTTTTTCTCCCTATCCCTGTGACAGGTAAATAGTTCCGCCTTTGTGCAGCCCCAAAATCACACGATAGCATTCTCTTAGTGACCCTTGTGTGTGGGATATATCTTCTATGGACATGGAAGAGCGTTTCCAGGAACTTTTACAAGATACCATCGATTATGTTAAAACAGGTTTTCGTTCACACAGTTCCCACAAAGCGGAGAAGGGTGAACAAGAGGAGGCGTATGCACCGGAGGAAGAAAGCCGAGGGTATAACTCCGGCATAGACGAAAGGATTCGGTCGTGCAGGGCGTGCAGGCTTCATGAAAAGAGGAGGAATGCGGTTCCTGGTACGGGCAATACCGATGCTGACATTGTATTCATCGGAGAGGGTCCTGGCGAGCAGGAGGACATACAGGGCCTTCCCTTTGTTGGTAAGGCGGGGCAACTTCTGACTAAAATGCTCGCCGCCATTGAGCTCGGGAGGGAAGAGGTGTATATCACCAATGTGGTGAAGTGCCGTCCCCCCGGCAACCGGGCCCCTCTTCCCGATGAGGTGGAAGCCTGTTTTCCCTACCTGGAGCAGCAGATCCGGATGATTGAGCCGCGTATCATCGTGTGTTTGGGGGGCCCTGCCGTAAAAACCATACTGAAATCAAATACTGGGATAACAAAACTGAGAGGCCAGATTCACCGCTTCAATGAGGTTCCTGTGATCGCAACCTATCACCCGGCTGCAGTATTGCGATTCCCGGAGCGGTACAAACGGGATGTGTGGAACGATCTCAAGCTGCTGCGGGAGCTATACCGGGACATGCGTCCTCCAAGCTCGTGAAAGGAAAGAGGGGCCACCCTCGATGTTTGCCGACATTGTCTTCAACAGACCAATACCGCCACTCACCTATGGAATTCCCTCCGGAATGAACCTCGAGCCCGGCGTGCGAGTACGGGTGGATCTCCGAAACAGTGAAACCTCCGGTATCGTTTACCGGCTTCTGGAACACACTGACTGCTCCTACACCAAATCGATCAAGGAGGTACTCGATTCGGAACCGGTTATCAACGAGGATCTCATGATAACGGCCGAGTGGATGGCTCACTACTACCTGTGTTCAATCGGCGAATCTCTCTGGACGGTCATACCCAAAGGCATCAGGAAGAGAAACAAGATAATCGCCCCTGAGGCACCTCTTGGGCAGGGGGATGAGTTCGATCTCACTCCTGAACAGGAAAAGGTGTTTCAGACGCTGAAGAGGGCCGTCGATGAGAACAGGGGTGATCGATTCCTCCTGTACGGTGTTACCGGCAGCGGAAAGACTGAGATCTATCTCAGAATCATATACGAGGTGGTTAAACGGGGGGAGGGGGCCATACTCCTCGTTCCCGAGATTTCACTCACACCGCAGACTGTCCGTTACTTCTCACGGCGCGTGGGGAATGAGCTGGCCATACTGCACTCGCGTCTGACGCCTGCTGAAAAGATCAATGAGTGGTATCGGATTCTCTCGGGAAAGAAGCGAATTGTTATCGGAGCCCGATCGGCTGTATTTGCCCCTCTCGGCAATATCGGTATTATCATTATCGATGAAGAACACGAGACGAGCTACAAGTCTGAAGAAACGCCCCGATACAGCGCAAAGAGCGTTGCATTCTACAGGGCAAAACGTCACAATGCATCGCTCATACTCGGCAGCGCCACTCCATCCATTGAATCCTATTACCATGCAAAGCTCAAGGGACTGCACCTTCTGCACCTTCCCCACCGGGTTCTCAATCAGAAGCTGCCGAAAACATCCATATCGGATTTGCGAAAAGTACGAGGCGGTACGTTTATAGCAGCTCCGCTCATCACTGCAATCGAAAAGAGGCTGCAAAGGGAGGAGCAGGTTATACTGTTTCTCAACCGAAGGGGGTTTTCACCCCACGTGTACTGTGAAAGCTGCGGCTACGTGTTCAGGTGCAAACACTGCGACATAACGCTCACCTATCACAAAAAGGACAGGAATCTCTCCTGTCACTACTGCGGCTATGTGGAGACGCCACCTGATCTGTGCCCCAACTGCGGGGCAGAAACCATCTCCTTTTCCGGTTTCGGTACTGAGAAAATTGAGAGAGTGCTGAAGGACCACTTTCCCGGTGCAATTACCGTTCGCATGGATACGGACACAGTTAGGAAGAGAGGGGCACTTGTGCAGATACTGAACGCCTTTTCGAAAAGGCAGATCGATATACTCATTGGTACACAGATCGTGTCGAAGGGCCTTCATTTTCCCAACGTTACCCTGGTCGGGGTACTCAACGCAGATATACCCCTGAACTTTCCCGATTTCAGATCAGCTGAGCGGACTTTTAACCTTATCACGCAGGTGTCCGGGAGAGCAGGCAGGAGTGAAAAGGGGGGCGCAGTCATCATACAGACCTATAATCCTGCACATTATGCGATTCAGACCGCCAAGAACCAGGACTATGAAGAGTTCTTCACCCGGGAAATCAAGTTCAGACAGGCCCTTGTGTACCCACCCTTCTGCCGTATTATCAGGCTTGTATTCCGGGGTACAGACCCCGATGCACTGCTCGCTAGTGGTGAAAGAGCCGCGACATTCATACGGGAGCGTTTTGATGAATATATCTCTCTACTCGGTCCCTCCCACTGTCCCCTTTCCAGAATAAAGAACAACTACCGTGTGCATCTCATTCTGAAGGTCAGGGAAACAGCACCGGTAAAAAAGGCCCTGGGAGAGCTTCAGGAGCTCATGCGAAGTAAGGGTGAGGCGTATATGGAAATCGATATCGATCCGATAAGCATGCTGTAACCCCTTACAGATACTTTGAATAGTACTCCACCACGAGATCTTCCCTTACGGGTGTCGGCAACTCGTCTTTCCTCGGCATGGAAATGAGCCTCCCTTCACAAGTGTCTGCGTTCAACTGAATGTAGGGATGTATGCAGGAAGGTCAAGCGGAGTTGTTCGTGAAATGAGCCGTCGCCAGGGCGCGGGGGGTCGCCGTATCGTCTCATCGATTTTCAATATTGATTATACACCCGCTAATCATTACCTTTACTGTATGGAAAGAAGGGTAAGACATTATCCGGACCCCTTTCTGCGGCAGCGGTCCGAAGAGGTACGTGAGGTCGACGGTTCCATACAGGACCTCATACAGGATATGTTCAGTGCAATGGAGGAGGAACGGGGGATCGGCCTTGCCGCCCCTCAAATTGGCGTAGCGAAGCGGGTTGTCGTTGTCTCTATTGAAGATAAGAACTTAAGCCGACTGGCCCTTATAAATCCCGTCATCGTCCACCTCTCTACCGAAACGGATGTAATGGAGGAGGGGTGCCTGAGCCTGCCGGGTGTCAATGCCGATGTGGATCGACCGGTCGAAGCGGTTGTGAGTGGAACCACGAAGAACGGAAGGTTGGTTGAAATCAGCGCACGAGGACTGCTCGCACGGGTCCTGCAGCATGAGATAGACCATCTGGACGGCGTACTGTTCATCGACCGGCTCACGACGAAGGAACGGAAGAGTATAAACAAGGAGCTGGAAGAGCTTGCACGGCAGTATGCTACGCCTACCAGTTCATAATCTTCACACACACTCTGAATACCCATGAATCGTGAACGTATTGCATTCTTTGGCTCTCCCCATCTTGCCCGTGCCTGCCTCGAAGAGCTGCACCGCAGCTTTGAGATCCCGCTTGTGGTGACGCAGCCCGACCGTGAGAAGGGCAGGGGCAGAAAGGTATCCATGACCCCTGTGAAGTCCTATGCTGCCCGCAAGGGGCTTGCGGTATACCAGTCTCGAGACCTGGGTGCACCACTTGTCGAGGCACTTAAGAATAATGGGGTGACCCTCATCATCGTTGTTGCCTTCGGCAGGATATTGCAGGAGCAGGTGATTTCCTATCCGAAACGGGGGAGTTTGAATCTTCACGCCTCACTGCTCCCCAAATACAGGGGCCCCTCTCCCATCGAAGCTGCAATTCTTGCCGGAGAGCGCGAGACCGGGGTAACACTGCAGCACATGGCAGCAGAGATGGACCGGGGTGAGTTGCTCGACTCGAAGAGAGTGCCCATAGAGAACTGCTGGACAGCCGAGGACCTCTACAGCACGATAATCGATATTTCACCGCCCTTTCTCTGCCGATCGGTGCGGGACTATCTTGACGGAAGGCTTAACTCTATGCCGCAGGATGAACGCCATGCAAGCTACTGCTCGGTCATCAATAAGGAGAACGGTCTCATAGACTGGCATGAGGATGCTGAGCGTATTCGGAACAAGATCCGGGCCTACAACCTCTGGCCCGTTGCCTATACCTATCTCGAAGGCGGGCAGCTGAAGATATTCAACGCACACAGGGTTGAGGCTCCTCCGGGCATCGAAACGGGAGATGCACCCGGCCAGGTGGTTTCCGCCGATAAGAGAGAGGGGATCATTGTGCAGACTGGAAGCGGATACCTGAGCATTACCGACCTTCAGATCGAAAACAGGCGAAGGATGGATTACAGGGAGTTCATGAACGGTCAAAAAGATCTGGCTGGCAGTATACTCAGGGCACGGTAGGAATCTATCCCGGAATTTTACCTTTAACCCTGCAGAAAAAGTTGATTATCTTACATCAGCTGATACAATGAAGCTTCTATCCAATCTTACCCGAATCGGTTACCAATGAACAGACCCCAGGCAGGTATGAAGAGAATCATGGAAAAAACGGGAAGACCCTTACAGTTATTCCGTGACTATGTGGATTCTCACTCGCGACTCATTGTCAGAAATGTGTTTATCATTCTACTTCTCTTTATCGTTGTATTCGTTTCCGTGGGGTTGCTCGTGTTCTGGCTGATGCGGAGGGGCCAGCCTGAAGTGGCTGTTCCGAAGGTTACGGAAAAAGACCTGGTTGAAGGGCTCATCATCCTTCAGAAAAAAAGCCTGCGGGTGGTGATTGACCCACGATACTTCAGCGACAAGGAAAAAAACACCATTGTGGAGCAGGACCCCCGCCCGGGGAGCATTGTACGCGAGGGCAAGGACGTGAAGCTCATCGTATCGAAGGGCCCCATAATCTCGATCGTGGAGGATTATACGGGAAAGACCACCACCTTTGTCCAGAACCGGCTTCAGGAGATCTTTTCCTTTCAGGGAAAAACCATAAAGATCGGGAACATTACATCAGTTGCGGACGAGGAACCTCCGGGAACCATTGTCGGTCAGTTTCCACCGCCCAACACACCCATAACCAATGTTGATACTATCGACCTGGTGGTCTCAAAGGGTACGGAGATCCAGGCCTTTTACCTTGAAGATTACACCGATGCGGAAATCAGTTACGTTATGCAGATTTTTGCGCTCCGGGGCGTATTGGTGCACGTCATTCCCGAAGAGGTTGTCGACCCCTCTCAGAACGGACTCATCATTTCTCAGGAGCCGACTGAGGGGACCATTGTCAAACGAAACGAGACGGTTACATTCTATGTGGGGTATCTTCCCTCCGAAAAGGAGAAGGACAAGCTATACGCGCGCGTGTTGAACTTTGACGTGCCCGCATATCTGGAAACTGCACAGGTCAAGATTCTTGTCCAGGACAGGATCGGAGAACGGGAGATCTATAACGAGGAGAACATGGGTGGAGACAGCCTCTCCATACCTTTCAAGAGCTACTCCGACACGACGACGTATATATACATTGACGGCAGTGTGTACGAGGTGCGAAAATTCGAGTAACGCTTGAAGCTGTTATGCTTTCTGCGGCAGCAGTACATCTCCTGCACTGATGCTGCTGAATACGGGTCAAGGCAGGTTTTTGGAGAGATTGAATGGGTGCAGTTACTACACGAATGCGGGCAGGTCTCGAACGCATGAAGGCTGCTGCCCGTGGGCACCGGAGCAGGACAGATGAGAGGAGTACCTCATGAAGCTGCTGCAGGACAACCCCGTCGAACCCGATGTGGAAGGGTTCATCGCCCTCATGAGGAGGGAGAAGAGACCGGCGAGGGTGCACCACGTCGAGCTCTTCCTGGACAGTGAG
>CBFDDP010000065.1:0-17273 GCA_965603595.1 uncultured bacterium | reverse complement strand
AACAAAGCTTGAACTCGACCTTATTGTGCAGAAGGGTGCCTGTGTTACTCAGTGCACATTCGCGTTATTATTCCTCGAGTATGGAAGGCCTCAGGCGTACGAGAATCTTCGTAACGTAGATAAAGGGAGTGTCGAGCGCTGCAACAACAATCTTGAGAAGGTAGGTGGAAAGCATTATCCCTGCCACAATGTGTATCTGATACAATCCGGCAAAGGCAATTGTGCAGAACAGTGCTGTGTCCACGATCTGTGAGCTCCACGTGGAGACGTTGTTTCGAAGCCAGAGGAGGTTGGGAAATTTAGCCTTCAGCCAGGTAAAGGTGATAACGTCCAGGTTCTGCGACAGTATATAGGCCGTAATTGAAGCGATCACGATTCTCCACACCGGTGAAAAGAGTGTGTCCATGGTTTCGTGGAAACGGTCCCACGGTGCGGGAGTGAACAGAATAATGAATCGCGAAGCAATGAGGAAGAGGAGTGACAGAAAGAAACCGATAAACACTGCCTTCCGTGCCTCACGGGCACCGTAGTATTCGGCGATGATATCCGTTCCCAGGAAGATCGAAGCGTAGAGCACATTGCCGCCCGTAGCGTCAAGCCCAAGGAGCCGTATGCCCTTGAGTACGAAAATGTTCATCAGGATGATGGTAGCAGAGATAACGGCGATGATGCCCGTCCTGCCCCACAGGGTAAAGGCTGCAAGCACGAGGCTGAGATCGATGAGAATCCAGACAAGGTAGATAAAGGTATTGTGCACGGTGAGGATTACCGCTTCCCGTGGATTGAAGGGGTTTTCGCACCCTTCCGATTACGCTTTCAGTCTACTGATCGGAGAGGGTGCTCCCTCTCCGATAGCATGTTGCATGGGTGGAGGTTCTAGAATTCGAGCTCGACCTTCCCCCTGTCTTCAGCGGCCTTGAACTGTACGAGGTCTTCATTAGTGAAGTCTGCAATGCTTGCGTTGGCCCGCAGGTACTTGGTGTAAATATCAACAAAAATGACATCCGAACCCTTCATTCGGAAGATGAGAACGGGCAGACCGCCTGTGCCGACCCCCTTGGGCGCCATGACAAAGCGGTAGTGCTTCCCCTCGAAACTCTTGGGAAGGTAGAGATAGCGCTGAACATTGTCAAAGCCTCTGTACAGGACCTTGACGCCGTTCTTGTCCGCCGCATAGTACTCAATCGGCAGCGTGCGTATGGTTATCTCCCCCGCCTCATCCTGTGCAAAAGCGGCCACAGGAATAACAAGCGCTGCGATGAGCAGGGGCATTATAAGTATGAATAGCTTCTTCATGGAAGTTCCTCCCTGTGTATGCGGTATCGATAGCATTATCGGCTCCCCATTGTTTGTATCCCCGTATTTCACTAGAACTGAAGTCTTGCGCCAAGGTCGAGCGTGATGACATCATTACTAAAGTTGTACCCAAACCGTCCGCCAATGACCACAGGCAATATCTTTGCCTCGAGCCCACCGAAGGCGTAATAATCGAAACCGTCGGGAGAGGCTTCGGTGGCAACATTGATGTTCTCAGTTGGGTTTGCTGTAACGAAGGCTTCGTAGCCGGCAACGGGGTTCACGGTTACATCCCCGTTGACAGAGGTATGTGCGCTTCCCCAGCTGGTGCTCATCCTACCGCCCGCGAACAGGTTGATAAAGAGTATCTTCATGTTTCCCTGCACCTCGCCACCGACCGTATGCCCTCTCCAGTCTGAGTCGAAGGTATTGGTGCTGACCAGGTTGGCAATGTGCTCATCACCTGGGTCCGCAGTGACGTCCTCGTATACGGCAAAGGAATCGGTCATTACCAGCCCAATATTCCCATTGGTGTACTCGTAGAATCCGCCGGCCGACAGCCCGAAGCGCAGCACGGCAAGTTTCTTGTCGACGATTCTGTAACGCAGCTTGGCGCCGATCACTATGTTCTGCACCTCGCCGTCGAAGCTCTCATTGGAGAGCTCAAAAGGCGGAATACCCGCTAGCTTTCCACCTATCTCGAATCCCTTGATGTTGACCTTCATATGCACTGCCATGGAGGGTACTGGTGTGTACCCCATACCGTTCATGTCATAGACCGTGTCTGTTCCTGTGTTGATGTTCTCAAGGGGCACGAATATCGCGCCACCTGCTATGCCAACCTCGAAACGGGGGATCGTGGAGTAGCCGATCGGGTCTCCGATCATGGAGATGCTCCCCACATTATTGCCGAACAGGTTGCTGAAACTCTGCGCAATGTTCTGCATATCGTTCTCAACGGCTGCACTATCATAGGCGAAGAGCAGGGAGCCGGGCAGAACGAGCAGCGATATACTGATGAGTATTGTGAAAAGTGCTGTCTTTCTCATTGGTTGATACTCCCTTTGTAGGATTTTCACACCAAATTCTACGCTAGAAATGGTGTCAAATTCAAATCCAATTAAGAATATAGCACGTTTTTTTAAAAAAGCACTGTGATTCGGGGTTATTCCTATGTGTGTGTAACGGGAGCGAAGTGGTAGAACTCCATGGTGAAGGATGCCCGTCCCTGACTCATTGAACGCAGGTCAGTTGTGTACCCGAACATCTTTGACAGGGGACAGATCGCGTCGATCTTTTCAACCACCTGACGGCTGTTGATATTGTTGATTTGACCACCCCGGGCATTGAGGTCGCCTATAATGTCGCCGACGAATTCCTTCGGGGTCGTAACCTCTACGAACATGAAGGGCTCGAGCAGCACGCTGTCAGCCCTCGAACAGGCCTCGTCGAAGGCATCAGAAGCTGCCGCAGTGTAACCGATCTCCGAAGAGGTTGACTGGTTGTAGGATCCGCCCTCGAGTACTGCAAGCACATCGATTACCGAATACCCGGCCTTAACGCCCCGTTCCATGGCATAGAATACACCCTTGCGAACACTTGCTACGAACTCACGGGGTATTTCGGTCTCAGGGGCCCTGTTCTCAAACTGATTACCCTCACCCCGGGCAAGCGGGTGCACCGAGAGTATCACATGCCCGGTGTGGTCTTTGTTTGCTATCTGGCGGTGGAAGCTCGCATCGGCCCGGGCCTCCTTGAGAATGGTTTCACGATAGGCAACCTGGGGTTTCCCAACGTTTGCATCAACCCTGTACTCCTTCAGAAGACGTCCGGTAAGGACCTCCAAATGCAGCTCTCCCATGCCGGAGATGATGATCTGACCGGTTTCTTCATCGGTTTTAACCCTAAAGGTGGGGTCTTCACGCGAGAGGCGCTCCAGGGCGGTTTCGAGTTTGTTCTGGCCTCCCGCACGCTTCGGCTCGATTGCGATTGAGATGACGGGGTCTGGAAATACAGGCTGCTCCAGTAATATCTGTTTGCCCTCACTGCACAGGGTGTCGCCCGTACGGGTCTGCCTGAAGCCGACTGCCACACCGATATCACCAGCGGTGAGTGCATCGATATTTTCCCTGCGGTTTGAATACATACGGATCAGGCGATTGACCCGCTCGCGTTTCTTCATGTTGGCATTGTACACTGAGGTGCCGTTCTTGAGCTTTCCGGAGTAGACTCGTACATAGGTCAACACACCTGCCTGCTGGTCGTTCTGAAGCTTGAATGCGAGGGCTGCGAGGGGCTCCTCCTTATTCGAGTGCCGCTCTTCCTGCTTGCCGCTCTTGGGATTCATTCCCGTAATAGGGGGAGTTTCAACGGGGGAGGGAAGAAAATCAACGATACCGTCCATGAGAGGCTGCACGCCCATATTCTTGAGCGATGAACCGCAGTAAACGGGAACCCCTCTGTACCGCACAGTCATGAGCTTGATTAGTGTGAGGACCTCATCCTCCTCGAGGTCTCCTGTATCCAGATACTTTTCGAGGAGGTGGTCATCCTCCTCCGCGATCCTCTCTAACAGGTCTGCCCTGTAGCGTGATGCATCCTCCTCGAGATCCCCGGGTATGTCTCCGAACTCAAAGGTGAGCCTCAGGTCATCTGGGTTCCAGCGAATGGAGCGCATCCTGATCAGATCGACCACACCCTCGAAGCTGTCCTCTGCACCCATGGGAATCTGCAGGAGAATCGGATTTGACCCGAGCTTCTCCTCCATCATCGCAACACTGCTGAAAAAATCAGCTCCGACGCGGTCCATTTTGTTCATGAAGGCAAGGCGTGGAATACGGTAGTGGTCGGCCTGATGCCATACAGTTTCGCTCTGCGGTTCGACGCCATTGACAGCGTCGAATATGATTACCGCACCATCGAGGACCCTGAGTGAACGTTCAACTTCAGCGGTGAAGTCCACATGACCCGGTGTATCGATGATATTGATGGTGCAGCCCTTCCAGTCACAGGTTATAGCGGCAGCCGTAATAGTGATTCCGCGCTCCTGCTCCTGCTCCATCCAGTCCATGGTTGCCTGACCGTCATCCACCTCGCCTATTTTGTGGGAAAGGCCACTGTAGTAGAGTATCCTCTCGGTTGTGGTGGTCTTGCCGGCGTCGATATGTGCAATAATGCCGATATTGCGAAGGTGTTGGGTGGACTGTTTTTCAGGCATGATGTTACCAGGGATTATAATTTTATCTTCAAATTCTCGCAGAGGGTGCAGCTGCCGTTCATGACAATCTCTTCGATGACCTTCTCGATTTCCGGATTAATCCCCTTAATATAACCGAGTTTTTTTCTGAATACAATTGATTTGATTGAAGACTCCAAATCATTGATCTGATGGGCCGCCCGTCGAAAGCGTGCAGATTCAATGGGGCTTTCAAGAAGCTCATGGTAGTATGAAATGTTGAAAAGTTGTTCACTGACGATTCGGGCATGGTAGCGCTGGTCGGGAGGCCCAGGATTTGGCCGGGGTATGCGGAGAGGAATCTCCTCTTCACAGAGGAGGTCGATCATGAAGCGTTTTATCTCCCTGTATCGGTTGTCCAGCCGTTTCTGGTCATCGTAAAGGGCCCTGGCCCTGTGCATGGGGGGTTCTTGCAGGAATGATGATACCGGCGTATACCCGGAGAAAAGAACCCACCCGGCCCCCCTTCGTTTCGCCTCTCGTACGAGCCTGGCAAGCTCCTGTCGGTTATCGGTGAGCGAGGGGATGATCGGTGTGATGGCTATGCCGGTTGGTATTCCCGCTTCCGAGAGTATGCTGAGTGTATTGAGCCGTTGTTCCGGTGCGGGCGCCTGCCCCTCAATCTTCTCCGCAATGCGTGGATCGAGGGTCAAAACGCTGAATGTGACTCGCAAAGATCCTGTAGCAGCAAACTGCTTCAAGAGGTCTAAGTCTCTTTCAATGGTCGTGGATTTTGTCTGTATGGTAACCTGATGATTTCTGCCAAGCAGGATCTCCAGGACATTCCTGGCAGCTCTGTTATGTTCGGGTTCAGGATGATAGAGGTCACTCACCAGACCGAGGCCGATTGTGCTTCCCCCTTTGGGGAGGCCGCGGACGTAGTTGAGCCCCCGAACACTTCCCCTGCGTATCGTGTTGCAGTAACTGCAGCGATACGGGCATTCAGGATAGACATCGATGAAATACTGGCACCAGTACCAGTGGTCGATACGATTAAGGCTCATCACGAATGGGGAGACTATCTGCATCTTATTCTGCACAAATTTTCCTCCACAATTCTGTCTTTATCCCGTATAATTCGCGTATTGTACTACAATTTTTCATAACGTCAGTATTGATATGGATATGCCATGAGGGTGAAGAAATCTTCACTCTTAGGGCGAACTTCGTTCGCCAGCACAATGCTCATTTGAACAAAATCTATTATTCTTTTTGTTGACGGGTAGGAAACACGACCTAGCGCAGCGCTAGCGAAGCGATATCCTTTATTTACCCTCTTAATTAATTTTCGAAGTAAACATGGGTAACTTAAGGGAAATGAGGAAAGATCCATGGCAGTAAAAGTATTTCTTGGGGTACCTATTTACACCATGGATACGCATTTCAGCGTGCAGGAGGCTCTTGTTGTCGAGGGTGATCGTGTGCGCTTCCTCGGCAGCACACAAGAAGCACTTAAGGTTTTTCCGGACGCTGAAAAGATAGAATTGGAGGAAGGGTGCATACTTCCAGGTTTTATAGACGCTCATCTCCATCTGCGGGATTTTGCTCTCCTGGTCGCTGATCTCGATCTATACTCTGAGAATCTGCGGGAGGGGCTTCTTGAACAGGTCCGAGGGGTGGCTTCGGGGAAGAGCAAGGATGAGTGGATTACCGGCGGAGGAGCAGGTCTCTCCATACTCAATGATTTGAACAAGGATGATCTTGACGCAGTCTGCCCGGACAATCCTCTTGCCATCTACAGCAGAGGCATGCATTCCATGCTGGTGAACTCGGCCTCCCTGTCCGCGTGCCACATCGACTCCTCCCGGCAGGACCCGCTCGGAGGTACTATAGAGCGCGATTCCTCGGGGAGGCTCACCGGATTGCTGAGAGGACGGGCTGTTGAGCTCGTTGGGCGGCACATTCCCGAGCAGACGACCAAGAGCACACAGGCTGCTATAGAGAGGGGAATCGAGAAACTTGTTGCTAAGGGTGTGACCACCTTCTGTGACTGTTCGCTGTACAACGCCGATCTGCTCATGCGTACACTGATGAGGCTCCACTACCAGCAAAGGCTCAAGGCCCGGGGGGTGCTCATGTTCAGTGATCGGCCTGCAGCTCGCCTTGGTTCTATGGGAATACAGTCGCTCTTTGGCAATGAAAAGGTGAAAATTGGGGGCTGCAAGGTCATACTCGACGGGTCCCTCTCATCCATGACTGCGTATATGAGCAGGCCATATGTCGGAGTGGCCAGCACCGGCATGCTGCTCATGGAGGAACAGGAGCTCCATCATATCCTGAAGCGGTCCTATGCCGATTACATCTGGGCAGGGGTTCACGCGATCGGTGACCGTGCAGTTGAGATTGCCCTGCAGGTCTATGGGAAGCTGGGAAAAGAGGTCGGGATACCGAAACTGCTGAAACGGATCGAACATGCCCAATCGCTCAAGGATGAGGATATCGAGAAGTTTCCCGAGATCGGAGTCATCCCCGTTGTAAATCCGGTGCACATACCCAGTGACCGCAGCAAAGCGCTCTCCTGTCTCGGGCCGGACGCCCGGCTGCAGTACAGACTCGGCAGTCTCACTGCCGCCGGTGCGACGCTCGCGATTGGATCAGATGCACCCGTGGGTTCGATCAACCCCTTTCACGGAATCTATGCAGCAGTGGAACGTAAGGATTTCAATGAAGGGCCCGAGCTTCGATTCTTTCCCAAGGAGCGTATTCAGCTTCGGGATGCCTTGTTGGCGTACACCAGAGGAAGCGCGGCGGCTCTGGGATTGGAGAAGGAGCTTGGCAGCCTGGAACCGGGTAAGTACGCTGACCTTGTCGTTCTGTCACAGGATGTCTTAAGCCAAGATGCTGAAGTGCTGGCCGATATTGAAGTCAAACTGACTCTGGTGGGCGGTGAAACCGTATATGAGGGTGAAAATGATTGACAAACAGGTGTGCCGCCTTTAGTTTATGTCCGGATTCTCCCTCCGGCATGACGGTACAAGATCCATAACAGGAAGAGTTTATATAATCTATCACGGGAAGACATAAGGGTGAAAAAGAGAATACTGACCGGGGACAGACCGACTGGTAAGATGCATCTAGGGCATTATGTTGGGACCCTTGTGAACAGGGTGCGGCTTCAGGATGAGTACGAGTGTTTCTTCATCATTGCAGACCTCCATACACTGACCACGAGGCCGCAGAAGGAGTACGTTGAGACTATCGCAAACAACACCCGTGAGATGGTACTCGACTATCTCGCTGTTGGTATAGACCCTTCTAAGTCTGTTGTATACCTTCAGTCAGCCGTGCATGAAGTGTACGAGCTGAACCTCTTCCTGGAGATGCTCGTCAATGTACCCAGGTTGCAGAGAATGCCGAGCCTGAAGGACATGGCAAAGACAGCGCATTTGAATGAGATGCCCTTCGGTCTGCTCGGATACCCGGTACTGCAGGCAGCGGACATTCTGCTCCCCAGGTCGCACCTCGTGCCTGTGGGAAAGGACAATGAGGCGCATGTTGAGATTACGAGGGAGATAGCCCGACGATTCAACACCTATTATGGAGAGGTGTTTCCCATCCCCGATGTGATGATTGGCGATGTGCCGGTGCTGGTGGGTACGGACGGCGCCGCAAAGATGTCGAAATCGGCAGACAACACGATCTTTCTGTCAGATGATCGAAAAACCGTGGAAAAGAAGGTGCACGGTATGTACACCGATCCCAACCGTGTATCTGCAGATGTTCCCGGAAAGGTTGAGGACAACCCAGTTTTCATATATCACAATGCATTCAACGACAACGCGGAAGAGGTAAAGGATCTCACCCAGCGGTACAGAGAGGGCAAGGTGGGAGACGTGGAGGTGAAGCAAAAGCTTGCTGCCGCACTCAACAGATTCCTTGACCCGGTCAGGGACCGACGCCAGAGCTATGAGGAGCGGAAAGGGTTTGTGGACGCGTTTATCTACGATGGCACAATGCGGATGCGGGAGGAGGCTCGGGAAACACTCACCCTCGTCAAAAAGGCGATGGGCATAACGGGGACCTGGAACAGAATAAAGCGCAAGGCAGAGGATTATCGGAAGCAGTCAGGAAGTGGTTAAATATTTTTACTTTTTCTTTCGAGCATATGATAGTATACTTTTTGCTATAGTGAAGGACGAGAGGGGGTGAAAGAGTGTGGCCGTAGTGAAGGTTGAAGAGGGTGAAAGCATCGATCGGGCACTCAAACGGTTCAAAAGGGAATGTGAGCGTGAAGGTATTCTCCGGGAGTGGAAACGCCGGGCTTACTATGAAAAACCGGCTGAACAGCGGAAAAACAAGAAGAAGGCAGCGGAGCGCAAACGGCTGAAGAAGCTCAGAAAGATGCAGTCACGGCCATACAGGCAATACTGATATGCCTGAACGTTGTTTCATCCCCCTTATTTGTATGAATAAGGGGTTTTTTATACCCCCTCTTCACAGTGTCATCCACGAGCCCCCTCAGAGTGCCCGGGTTGCCAGATGATTGCCCGGGGGTTACAGAGCGTATATATCCGTGCCATGACAAAGAAAAGAACAATACTCATTATGGGACTCGGCCTCCACGGCGGCGGTGCAGGAGCAGCCAACTATTTCTCTGCCCGCGGCGACGAGGTCACTGTCACCGACCTGAAGACTGAGGCAGAACTGGAGCAGGGTATTCAACTCGTGAAAGACAGGGACCGTATACGGTTCGTCCTGGGACGCCACGAGTACCGGGATTTCGAAACGGCTGACCTGATCATAAAAAATCCTGGTGTTCCCCCCGATTCTCCCTACATTGCTCATGCGCGTGCAAAGGGCGTACAGGTAGAGACAGATATCTCCATATTTCTCGACCTCGTGAGCGGGAAAACAGACTCTATCATTGGAGTGACGGGAACCAAGGGGAAATCCACCACCGCATCACTTCTCCACGCTATTCTCAGCCTGCAGGGACATGCACTTCTGGCGGGAAACATAACCGTTTCTGTATTCGATATTCTCGACGAGGTAAGGAAAGATACGCGTATCGTACTTGAACTGTCGAGCTTTCAGCTCGGGGGTTTGAGGCCCAGGAAATACAGTCCGCCCGTGGCGGTTATGACCAACTTGCTCGATGATCATTTAAACTACTATCACAGCAGGGAAGAGTATTTCGAAGAAAAGTCTGTTATTCACAGGTTCCAGCAACCCGGGGAGTTGCTCGTCCTGAACCGTGACAATCAGGTGTACACTATGACAGAGGGGAACAGGGGCGTGAATCGCGTGAGCTTCGGAGTGGGTAATGATTTTACAGGTGACGGGAGCTATCTGGACCGGGGAATGGTCTGTTACCGGAAGGGTGATCATTCCATAGAGGTGATGGATTCAGAAGGCATACCCATTCCCGGCCGGCACAATCTCTACAACATACTTGCTGCGGTAGCTGCTGCTGAAGCAATGGGCGTGGAGTCGAAACGCATCGAGGAGGGAATACGCAGGTTCCCCGGTCTGCCGCATCGTCTCGAAATTGTGCCGGTCAGTGGCAGCCTTCGATTCATCAATGATTCAGCGGCCACCACACCCGATGCGGCGATACAGGGGATTCTGAGTGCAGATGGTCCGCTTACCTTGATAGCGGGGGGTGCTGATAAGGGGCTTGAGCTGCAGGGCCTGGCAGATACCATAAACAGGAGGGTGGAGCAGCTGGTCCTTCTGGAGGGAAGCGGAACTGAACGGCTTCTGACTGCAGGCCTCAACATTCCCCATCGGCTCTTCGGTACATTGGCAGACGCACTGGCATATGCCCGGAAAAGCACCACACCGCCAGCAACCATACTCCTGTCCCCCGGATTTGCCAGTTTCGGTATGTTCAAAAATGAGTTCGATAGGGGTGATCAATTCAGGGAGCTCGTGCTCCGCGAGTCGGGAGATGAATCCAGGGGGCATCCTACTGCAGATCATTCGGAGGAAGGCCATGATCAGGGCAAGAAACGAGAATGAAGAGATAATATTCTATGCGCTTCACAGGAGCAACCAGGAGCATCTGCTCCGTTTCTGGGAAGAGTTGAGCGATTCGGAGAGAGATGTACTCATGGAGGACATCGAAAAAGTCGATCTCGACTGGGTGCAGAGGGCCAGGCCCCTTCTCCAGGAAGAGTCCTTTACAAGCCGCATCATACAGAAACCGGATATCATCAGCATCCCCACCACCCCTGAGCAGATCGAGGCTGAGACCGAAGCTTTCAGCTACGGCGCAGCACTCATCAGTGAGGGTAAGACTGCGGTCTTTACTGCTGCGGGCGGACAGAGTTCGAGACTCGGGCTCGAAATACCGAAAGGTACCTATCCGGTGAGTCCGGTTCGTCACAAGAGCCTGTTTCAGGTACATGCCGAGAAGATCACCTTTCTGCAGAAAAAATATGACGTGAGGATTCCCTGGCTCATCATGGTGAGCGAGACAAATCATGCGCAGACCAAAGGGTATTTTGAAGAGAAGGGTTTTTTCGGGCTCGATACTGCATATGTTCGGTTTCTCAAACAGGGTATGTTTCCAGCCATGGATGGGGAGGGGAAGCTTTTCCTGAGGGAAAAGAACAGGGTGTTTCTGAATCCAACCGGCCACGGCGGAACCTTCAGCACACTGGCGGATTCAGGTGCACTCATGTGGCTCAAGGAGCTGGGAGTTCAGGAGATATTCTACTTTCAGGTAGACAATGTGCTTGTGAAGGTGCTGGACCAGGTATTTCTCGGGTATCATGGGGCCCGGAGATGTGAAATGTCGTCCAAGTGCGTCATGAAACGGGACTTGGGGGAAAGAATCGGAGTCTTTGTGATCGAAGATGGAACACCCACCGTTGTAGAATATTCGGAACTTTCCGCCATAGAACTCTCCGATGGATCGCAGGTAGAGGATTTGAGGGCCGGAAGCATAGCCATACATATCATCAATGTTGATTTTGCCCTCAAGATCACAGATGGTCAGCTCAACCTTCCGCTACACGTTGCGCACAAGGCAATACCCCATGTGGACAGGAGCGGCATGAAAATAAAACCTTCCAAACCCAACGGGTACAAGTTTGAAACCTTTATTTTCGATGCACTCAAGCATGTGCACAATACAGTCATCATGGAGGTCGATCGGGGTCAGGAGTTCTCCCCCCTGAAAAACAGAACCGGTGAAGATTCTCCCCAAACGGTGCTGCGGGACCAGCTCAGGTTTTTCGCAGGATGGTTCGAGCATGCAGGCATTTCAATTCCGCGCGATGGGAAGGGGGAGCCGCGTTACGGTCTCGAGGTAGCCCCCAGTTTTGCCGCCTTCAGGGAGGATTTCCTCCAAAAGATCGACCGAAGCATACGGGTAGAGGGAGATATCTATATTGGTTGAACTCCTCATCGCCTCTAAAAACAGGGGTAAGGTAACTGAAATCAGGGAAATTCTTTCCCTGAAAAACGTTGATATACTCGACCTCCACGAGCTCGGCTTTGAGGGTGAGATTGAGGAGAGCGGAGACACCTTTGAGGAGAATGCGCTGATCAAGGCCCGGGCTGTGTTTCGTCGATACAACCGTCCTGTTATTGCCGATGATTCGGGGCTCGTCGTTCCCTATTTGGATGGAGAGCCGGGTGTCAGGTCAGCGCGCTATGCGGGTCCCACTGCAACCGATAGGGAAAACAATGATCTGCTTCTGTCCCGACTTCGGGATGCTGATGGTAAGGAGAGAGAGGCATTTTTCCGCTGCGTCGCTGTTTTTTATGCTGGTCCGGGACAGTATCAGACAGCTGAGGGGACAGTGCACGGTACCATAACCCGCGAGCTGCACGGAACCGGAGGGTTCGGATACGATCCGCTTTTTCATGTTGTACAGTACGGCAGGACCATAGCGCAGCTTGACGATGCACAGAAGAACGCTATAAGCCATCGAGGGATGGCCTTCAGGACGCTTAAAAGACATGTCAGTGCGTACCTGGCCGAACATGATGTTGTGGAGTAATAAATGAGTGGGGATGTCCTGAGAGGTCAGATGTAGCGCCTGGCCCAGACTGCAATGATCGATCCCACATACCGTGAATCTACCTCGTCCATGAGCAGATGATCTGCCCCGTCAAGTGATATGAAGCTCTTTGGGTGCTGCGCAGCCTGAAAGATGTATGCCGCATTGTCAATACCAACGGTCCGGTCATGGGGCGAGTGAAAGATTATGAGTGCTTTACCCAAACCCTGTATCTTCTCCTTCATATTCGCCTGATTCAAATCGCTGACAAACTGACGCCGTATCTTAAATGGCCTTCCCCCGATGCGAACCTCAACCTCGCCCGCCTTCTCCAATTCCGTACCTTCAAGGTTCAGGAGTTTGTTCAGATGGCTGGGTTCACTGGGAGCTGCAATGGTTGCCACAGCCCGGGCACTCGGTATGGAATGGGCCGCCTGCAGTATTGCCGCACCACCCAGGGAATGGCCGATCAGGATCCTCGGGGCACTGTAGTTTTCCTCGAGGAATGTCGATGCGGCAATCAGGTCCTCTGTGTTGGAGGTGAAGTTCGTGTCTGAAAAGTCCCCTTCGCTCTCACCCAGCCCCGTGAAGTCAAACCTGAAAACCGCAATCCCCTCATCGGCCAGTGCCCTGCTGATATGGGCAATCGCCTTCAGGTTTTTCGTGCAGGTGAAACAGTGGGCGAAGAGGGCCATGACATTAGTGCCGCCCTTCGGCTGATCGAGACGCCCGACGAGCATCTGGCCCCTTCCATTGTCGAACTGAATTTTCTCTGACTGCATAGGATTTTTACCCCTCCCCATAACAATAATGCCGAAAAAGGTGCGTGGGAAAGTTCCAGTTATTTCGATTGCCCTCCAGCCGGTGGTGGGGCCATATTATGAGGGTGAAGGTTGAGTTTCCAACCCTTCAACAAAATGAATTATAGATGTGGTTCAGATGAGCATAGTGCTGGCGAACATTTGTTCGCCCTATTAATGAATAGACTAGCAAGTCTTAAATTTCCGAAGGAGCAGTACCATGGGACTTGCCGACCGCGATTACATGAAGGCAGGTTACCGGGATGAACCCCACAAGGAACGGAAGGCGTCATGGTTCAAACGTCTCAAGTTCTTCCTCTGGCGGATTCGCCGGGCACTGTTCAAGTCATGATTTCATCGTAATCCTCACCACCTCGAACACATCGCTTGCCTGGCTGCACACAGTGCTTCTGACAGCACCAGTATACAGCGGGTAAGAATTTCTCCAATCCCTTACCTGAAATGGTTGATACTTTTTTGATCCAAGGGTATAACATGTGTTGAACATGATGCAAAGGAAGTTGTCATGAGTGATGGAGCAAAAATCCTCATTGTTGAAGAGATAGAGCGTGACCTGCTGTTCCTGCAGTCCACACTTGTATCACTTGGATTTCAGGTCGAATCCTCGAAAAACGGCCGGGAAGCTCTGGAAAAGGTACAAAAAGACCCTCCCGATATCATGCTTCTCAATACCACCTTGCCGGGTATCGATGGATACTATGTGGCTGAACGGTTGAAGAAGGACGAGAGTACCATAGCCATCCCAATCATAATGCTTCACTCGAGGGGTGAGGCTATCGACAGGGTAAAGGCGCATGAAGCGGGAGCGGACGATATACTGACGAAGCCTGTGCAGGTCAAAGAGCTCGAGACGAGAATCAGGTCTCTCCTGAGAGTAAAGGCCTACAACGATTATCTGAGAAATGATCAGAGTGTGCTCAAGGAAGAGCTTGCCGGTAAGAGTAAGCAGCTCAGAACGGCGCTTGATTCATTCTCCCGGTTCGTACCCCGTGAGTTCCTGAAATGCCTGAACAAGGAGAATATCACCGATGTGGAGCTTGGGGACAACGCCTTGCGATACATGACCATACTTTTTTCAGACATACGGTTCTTTACCCAGCTTTCGGAAAAAATGACCCCCCAGCAGACATTCAAATTCCTCAACTCATACCTCGAGCGGATGAACCCCTTCATCTGGAACAACAGGGGCTTTGTCGACAAGTATATCGGTGATGCGATCATGGCCCTGTTCCCCTATGGTGAGGAATCCGCACTTTCAGCCGCAGTGGAGATGCTCAAGCACATACCCGTCTACAATGCCCATCGTGGGGGATACGGGTATGAGCCGATCAGAATCGGCATAGGCATTCACACAGGGCCCGTCATACTGGGCACCATCGGTCATAAGCGGTTTATGCAGGGGACCGTTATCTCCGATGCCGTGAATATCGGGGCCCATCTCGAAAGGGGAACGAAGATATACAGGGTGTCGCTCATCGTGAGCGAGCAGGTAATAACGGGAGTCAAGGAACCAGAGAAGTTTCGCCACCGTTTTCTCGGCAGGGTCAAGGTGAAGGAAAGGGATGACCTTGTGGGCATCTACGAGGTGTACGAGGGTGACCCCGAACCCCTGGCCGAATTGAAGCAGCGGACAAAAAAGCGGTTTGAGCGGGGGGTCCAGGAGTTTCTCAACCACAATATGCGCCAGGCCCTGATGATATTCAACGAGCTCTATAAGAGTGGCAAGCAGGACGAAACGCTGCAGTACTACATAAAGAGATGCGTCTATTACCTCAAATACGGCATCGGTAAGAAGGCCAAAAAGGGAGGAGGGTGACCAGCTTAGCATGGCAACCATTCATGTTTTAAACAGCGGCCACAGGGTGGAAACAGACCTGGTAACATCCATACTCGTCTCCCTTCAGCGGAATGCAGTCCCCATCATATCTGTGTGCGGGGGAAGGGCGCAGTGCGGGAAATGTGCTGTCCGTATTGTGAGAGGCGTAGAGTATTTGACGAAGAAGAGAGCTGTGGAGGCCATACGGCTGGATGCCATCGGAGCCGATACTGATGTACGCCTTGCCTGTCAGACCTATACCCGCGGTGACGTGGAAATCGAAATCCTCAACATGCATGTAACTTCCCCCTAGTGCTTTTCTATTTCATTCTACATTGGCCACCTAGTATATTCTCAATACATGCTCAGATAAGGGGTTACCATGTACCTTGCCCTCGTGGGATGCAGCATTTTTAAAAATGAAATACAATTTCTCGAATCGCATGTCACCTCGCGGATTGATTACTACTGGCTTCCCCAGCGCCTTCACAATCGCCCCCTCGAACTGCGCAAGCTTGTGCAGGAGGAGATCGATACGGTTGACCGGAGCGGCAATCCCTACGATGCGATTGTGCTTCTCTACGGGTTGTGCAGCAAGGGCACGGTCGGTGTTTTTTCGAGAAATCACAGCCTCGTTGTTCCCAAGGTACAGGACTGTATCGCCATTCTGCTCGGCTCGAACCGCAGATACAGGGACCACTTTACACAAAAGCCGGGGACCTACTGGTTCACCAGGGGATGGATAGAGACGGGGTTCACACCGGGCAAGCGGTCCAGATACAGGGGAGTGTATGACCCCTATAAGGAGCGTTATAAGGAGTACCGGAAACAGTTCGACCGTGAGGTCTCACAGTATCTCATCAATGAATGGGACCAGCGCTGGATCCAGAATTACACAACCCTGGCGTTCATTGACTGGGGCATGGAGGACGATCAGCGGTTCAGGCGGAAGGCTGAGGAAAATGCCAGGGCCCTGGAACTGGAATTCGAGAACATCCAGGGGGACCCGGCCCTTCTCCTGAACCTCCTGAACGGCAAGTGGGATGATGAAACGTTCCTCATCACCCGACCCGGACAGAAGCTCGTGCCGACCTACCGTGACGACGTATTCAGCTGCAGCGGGGAGCCCTTTTCAGAGGGTCTGTCGATACGCACCCCGCAGCATGTGGTTGGGAACACTGAGGGTACAAAAGCCGAAGAGAGAGACCCTGCAACTGGTGGGAAAATCGGGACCTCTCAAAGGGCCTCCGCAGAACCGGGTACTCGTAGTGGCCTGGGGCTCGGCATCGATGCGGGAGGCACATACACAGATGCCGTGGTATATGACTTCAGCAATGATCGGGTCATGGCCTGGGCCAAGGCCCCCACAACCCACGACAATTATGTGCTGGGCATTGAAGAGGCTCTCGAGGGGCTTTCGGGCCAGGTTACAGACGAGCAGATTCGTAAAATAGGCCTCGTATCACTATCCACAACTCTCGCGACAAACGCTATCGTGGAGGGTAAGGGGGGGAGGGCCGGCATAATACTCATCGGCTACGACAGGTATTCGCTGCAGAACATCCATCTGAAGCCGAGTGCTGTTATTCGTGGAAAACACTCAATTGACGGTGAACTCATTCAGCCCCTGGACCATGACGAGGCCCGGCGGGCCATAGGTGAACTGCTGGATCATTCCATCGATGCATTCGCAGTCTCGAGCGAAGTGGGAATACGAAACCCGGAGCATGAGATTCTCCTTCGGGATCTTATCTCGCAGATGACGGACATTCCCGTTGTATGCGGCAGCGAGCTCACCGATGAACTCAACTGCGTGAAGCGGGCCAATACGTGTTTCTACAATGCACGACTTATTCCCCTTGTGTCTGACCTGCTCTCTTCGGTAAAAGAGGTGCTCAGGGCGAGGCTTATCTCAGCTCCCATTATGGTGGTGAAGGGTGACGGAACACTGATGAGTGAAAAGGTGGCCACGTCACAGCCCATTGAAATGATCCTCTCAGGCCCCGCTGCTTCGGTTATTGGCGGAGCCTATCTGTCCAGGATGCGGGACGGCTACGTGGTGGACATGGGTGGAACCACGACGGATGTGGCAATTGTCAGAGATGGATTTGCCCGATTCAAGTCAGAGGGGATTTCCATCGACAACTTCAGGA
>CBFDDP010000064.1:0-17302 GCA_965603595.1 uncultured bacterium | reverse complement strand
TAGAGCGCCACCTTGCCAAGGTGGATGTCGCGGGTTCAAGTCCCGTTTCCCGCTCATTTTTTTTACCCTTGCACAGGGCTGACAGGTACTCCGGTAGCGGTTCACCTAACCTCGAAATCGGTTTATTTTTACCACGTTTTTCATTATCTTACTCTAGTACGCGCCATACTCTTTTCCATGGGGAAAGGTTTGGTCAATAACCCCATATCTATCTATATAAAGGGAGATATATGCAGCTTCAGAAGGAAGTCAAAAAGGAACAAAACGCAAAGATCAGCATACAGGTAACGGTTGACAAGAAATCCGTGGGTGAAGCGCATGAATCGGTCATTAGAGATTTTGAACAAAATGCAAAGCTCCCTGGATTCCGTACGGGTAAAATTCCGAGAAACATCATACTCAGACACTTCAGAGACAACATTAAGAATGAAACCATAAAAACGGTCCTGTCCAAGTCACTGTCGCAGATATTGAAGGAATCCGAGTATCAACTAATCTCTCAACCCTCAGTAATTGAGCTGGGGGGCCTTGTACCCGATGAGAGCTTTTCCTTTACTGCAGAATGTGACATCATGCCTGAGGTAAAGGCTGCCACGTATAAGGGCATTACCTCTGAAAAGTACGTCTATGATGTAAAAGATGCCACCGTGAAACAGGAGATCGAACAGCTCAGAGAGCAGTTTGCAAATCTGGTGAGTGTCGACCGTAAAGCGAAAATCGGCGATTATATCGTTATCGACTACATAGAAGAGGGAGATGACGGAAAACCGGGCGAGAAAAAGGACAATCAGACGGTGTTTCTCGATAAAAAGGACGATCAGCTTGCAAAACAGCTCGTCGGGCTCGGTAAAGGTGACAGTAAGGACATTGAACTCGAGCATGAATACGAGGAAGAAGGTGAAAAGAAGACCCATAAGGTAACGGTACACGTGGATGTGAGTGAGGTGAAACAGAAGGAGCTTCCCGAGCTGAACGATGAATTCGCCAAGGATATCAGTGATGTAGAGAACTTCGCTGATCTGAAAAAGGCTGTCCGGGATGACCTGAAGGAACAGGCAGCCCGGCTGTCGGAAGAACGGTCCAAGGATGAGCTTATGAAGAAGATCATTCAGAAGACCGAATACGATATCCCCGAAACATTGATCAGTCACGAGATCGAACGAATTCTGGCAGATGTGGCATACAACTATCGCATCGATCTTGATAAGCTTCGCGAAGATGAACAGAAATACAACGAGTACCGGGAGAACCTGCGACCCAGGGCCCTGGAATCGCTGAAGTATGAACTTCTACTCGCTGAGATTGCCAAAACGGAAACCATCAGCATCAACGAAAAGGAAATAGACGACGAAATCAAGGGTTTTGCAAAACGTCAGAAAAAGGACTTTGAAGAGCTGAAGAAGAAGATGAAGGAGAACGATACGATCGACAGCCTTCGATACAGGCTGCGCATTGCAAAGGCTCTGAATTTCGTCTACGATAACGCAAAACTGGACCAGGAAAAACATCTGAACTTCGGTGCAGAGAGGGAGAAGGCATAATGGCACTTGTTCCAATGGTTGTCGAACAATCGAGCCGCGGTGAGAGAGCATACGATATATACTCACGACTGCTCAAGGACAGAATCATATTCATAGACTCGGAGATCGTGGATATAACGGCGAACCTCGTTATTGCACAGCTGCTGTTCCTCGAGGGGGAGGATCCGGACAAAGACATATTCCTCTATCTCAACAGCCCCGGGGGGCTGATAACATCCGGTCTTGCCATCTATGACACCATGCAGTACGTGAAATGCAACGTGTCCACCATATGCATCGGTCAGGCTGCAAGTATGGCAGCGGTGCTTCTTGCCGCTGGTGCAAAGGGAAAGCGGTATGCACTTCCCAATGCACGCCTCATGATTCATCAGCCCCTGGGAGGTGCACAGGGACAGGCCACTGATATCGAGATTGCAGCCAAGGAAATCATCCGAAACCGGGAGCTCGTAGAGGACATATTCGTTAAGCACACCAATCAGTCCAAGGACCGGATTCACCATGACGCAGACAGGGATTTCTTCATGTCCGCACAGGAGGCCATCGAGTATGGCCTCATCGATGAGGTGCTCGTTCGCCACATGCACGCGGTAAAAAAGGAGGAGTGAAGAGGGCATCGGCATATTCACTCCATCTGAGGTTTCGCCAAATTTTTTTGGCAACTTCGGGGAACACCCTGATGGGTGCAGGGTAATGTGCCGATACTACTAACAGATTACTCTAACGGTGGTCCCTCATGCAAAAATACCCCGACATGGAAAAAAAAGTCTGTTCATTCTGCGGTAAGGATCAGAACAAGGTCAGGAAGATGGTCGCTGGTCCGGGCGGCGTGTTCATCTGCGACGAGTGCGTTGAACTCTGCAGCGATATTATGTTTGGCGATGAAACCTCCACACCGCAACTAATCCTGGAGAGCCTTCCAAAACCGGTTGAAATCAAGGACTTCCTCGACCAGTATGTCATCGGTCAGGAATACGCGAAGAAAACCCTATCGGTGGCAGTGTACAACCATTACCGTCGTATCCATCATCTGAACAGCAAACACCGTGAAGACGTGGAACTGGAGAAGAGCAACGTACTGCTCATTGGACCCACCGGCTCGGGAAAGACGCTTCTCGCCCAGACCCTCGCACGCAAGCTCAACGTTCCCTTCACCATTGCCGATGCCACCACGCTCACCGAAGCGGGATATGTGGGTGAGGACGTTGAGAACATCCTGCTCAAGCTCATACAGAATGCCGGTGACGACATTGAAAAAGCTGAGCTCGGAATCATCTATATCGACGAGATCGACAAGATATCACGCAAGAGCGAGAATCCTTCAATTACCAGGGACGTGTCCGGGGAGGGCGTGCAGCAGGCGCTTCTCAAGATAATAGAGGGGACCGTCGCTTCGGTACCGCCGCAGGGTGGCAGAAAGCACCCCCATCAGGAAATGATCAAAATCGACACCAAGAACGTGCTTTTCATATGCGGCGGGGCTTTCGTTGGACTCGACAAGATCGTGGAACGGCGAATATCCAACACAACCATTGGATTCGGTGCCGACATTCAGAAACGTGACGAGAAGAAGCTCGACGAGATTCTCAAACATGTTCATCCCGACGATCTCATTCAGTATGGGCTCATCCCCGAGTTTACCGGACGGCTCCCCGTTATCGCACCCCTGCACGACCTGGACAAGGGTTCACTGAAGCGGATTCTGCTCGAGCCGAAAAATGCTCTCATCAAGCAGTACACCAAGGCCTTCGAGATGGAAGGCGTCGAGATCGAGTTCACACCCGAGGCAATCGAAGAGACCGCCTCCGAGGCAATCACACGAAATACGGGTGCACGGGGCCTCAGATCTATCCTCGAGGGAACCATGCTCGAGATTATGTATGAAATACCCTCCCGCAATGATATCTCCAAAATCCTCATCACGCCTGAAGTAATCAGAAAAGAGGTCAATCCCCTCACCCTGAGCGAGGGTAAGGAAAAATCTGCTTGATATTCATGCTCCCTTATGACATATTTATACAGTCTTTCTGGGTATGTTTGTTTATTGCGCCCAAATATCAACCTATAAGGTAGGAACTCATGAAAACTGGTTTTAAGATTCTCATATTAATCGGCATCATTATCCTGATAATTGTCGGCCTGTTTCTCGGTACCAGGATATGGATCAACTATGCCTGGTTCGCCAAGCTCGGCTTCCTGAACACCTATTTAAAGATACTGTGGACAAAGATAGGGCTCTGGTGGACCTTCTTCGTTATCTTCTGGCTCTTTGCCGGCTTCAACATGATCACAGCCTTTAGAAAGGGGAATATTCAGACCATCAAGATTCAGCAGGCAGGCGTCCCCGTCGAAATGAGCAGAAAAGTGGGGACTATTGTTGCATCGGTCGCCATCTTCATACTCGCGCTCATCATGGCGCGAAACGGGAGTGCTCGCTGGGAGGTCCTTCTCAAGGTATTCAACAGGACGGAGTTCGGCATTGCCGACCCCGCCTTTGGCCGTGATGTCTCCTACTACACCTTTGTGCTTCCCTTCTACCTGTTCCTGAAATCCTGGAGCATGGGGACTATAATTCTCTCTATCGTGGCCGTGGGATTCATTTACCTGCTCTCGGGCAATGTGAAATTCGAACAGAACAAGTTTTCCATCAGCGATCAAGCCAAGAAACATATCCTGACCCTCGTGATGCTCATCGCCATAATCATTGCCTGGAGCTACTGGCTCAAGGGCTATCAGCTCCTGTTCTCCAAACGAGGGCTTATATTCGGAGCCAGCTTCACTGACCTGAAGGTGGTGCGCTACTCCTATTACTTCATGATTGCCGTGTCACTCTTCACAGCACTTTTGACTTTCTCCGGTGCGCGAAAACGGCAGTTCAAACAGCCGCTCATCGGATACGGCATTCTCATCGGTGCGGCCATCCTCTTTACCGGTATCATTCCGGGAGTCTCGCAGCAGATATCGGTAAAGCCCAACGAGCTCGTCAAGGAACTCCCCTATATCAAACACAACATCAACTTCACACGGAAGGGATTCAACCTCGACATCATCGAGCGGGAAAGCTTTCCCGTGGCCGAATCCCTGTCGCTGGCGGACTTCAGCCCAGAGGGCGGCGTGAAGAAGCACATACGACTCTGGGACCATAGACCTCTCAAGTCAACCTTCTCACAGATTCAGGAGTTCAGGCTCTACTACGACTTCTACGACGTAGATGTGGACCGCTACACCTTCGGTGATGACTACCGGCAGGTGATGCTCTCGGCAAGGGAGATCAATTACGACCAGATTTCCCAAGAGGCAAAGACCTGGGTCAACGAGAAACTGCAGTTCACCCATGGGTACGGAGCCGTTATGTCGCCGGTCAACGAAATCGGAGAAGAGGGGCTTCCCAATTTAATCGTCAAGGACATACCGCCTAAGGTAACGGTGCCGCTCGAGTTCAACAGACCCGAGATCTACTATGGTGAGCTCACCAAAACCTACGCTATCGTCAATACCAAACTTGCGGAGTTCGACTATCCCGCTGGTGACTCAAATGTAACCACACGGTATGAGGGCCTTGGCGGCCTTCCTATCAAGAACTCCTTCAGGAGGCTGCTGCTCGCCATTCAGCTCAGAAGCATTGAGATCATCTTTACCCGGTACCTTAATGCAGACAGCCGTATCATGCTCTACCGGAGCATACAGGAACGGGTACCAAAAATCGCACCCTTCCTCCGATACGATCCCGACCCCTATTTAGTCATTCACGACGGAAGACTCTTCTGGATATACGATGCGTATACCATGACCGATCAGTTCCCCTACTCCACACCGCACCGGGATGGGTACAACTACATCCGCAACGCTGTCAAGGTCACCGTGGATGCATACAACGGTGATGTGACCTACTATGTCATCAACAGGAAGGATCCTGTGATTCAGACGTACATGAAGATCTTTCCCGAAATGTTCAGGGATTTCAGCGATATGCCGCAGGGTCTGAAACACCATATACGCTACCCCATGTACATATTCAGTATTCAGGCGGAGTTGTACTCGACCTATCACATGACGGATCCCCAGGTGTTCTACAACAAGGAAGACAAGTGGACCATACCGCAGGAAATTTACGGTGAAACCGAAACACAGATGATTCCCTACTACACAATCATCAAGTTCCCGGATGCGACTGGTAAGGAAGAGTTCGTGCTCATACTCCCCTTTACGCCGGTCAACAAGAACAACATGCTTGCATGGATCGCTGCGCGCTGTGATCTCGAGGACTATGGTCGTATCATTGAGTACAAATTCCCGAAGGAGAAACTCATCTACGGGCCTCTACAGATCGAGTCCCGGATCGACCAGAACTCTGAGATCTCACAGCTCTTTACCCTGTGGGGCCAGAAGGGTTCGAGTGTGATCAGGGGAAATCTGCTCGTCATACCGGTCAAAGACTCGCTCATCTATGTGGAGCCTGTCTATCTGCGGGCAGAGCAGAGTGAGCTGCCGGAACTGAAGCGGGTCATTGTGGGGTATCAGGACAATATTGAGATTGGGCTCACTCTCGAGGAGGCCCTGGTCAAGCTGTTTAGCGGTGTAATTCCGGTTTCACCCCAGGAGGATGAAGAAGGTGTGGTGGCACCTGCTCCGGTTGAGTTGTCTATCAGGGCGCTCATTCTCAATGCCCAGAATATCTACGATGATGCACAGAAAAAGCTCCGTGAGGGCGATTTCGCCGGATACGGCGATTCAATCGAATCCCTCGAAAAAATATTCGAGGCCCTGCTGGAGCGAACTGAATAGAAGTTCTTAAAAAATACGTACGCGTGGAAGGCGCAGGAAATCTCCTGCGCCTTTTTAAATTTGAAAAAACCATTTGACAGAAGTCATTTGATGTATAAAATGTTTTTTGGGCGCAATTACACAACGGTTCATTTTACACCATCCAAGTTTACAGCTTTACGGACGAGATGTGGTACAGAACTCACATCAGTCGACTTGTAACACTCGGCTTCGCAACTGCTGCATGAGCTCTCAATTGTACAGTGTTGCATGAAGCATCCACTACCACATCGTTCCTGCCAACAGGTTGTCCGCGGCTCGAAGGAGTACCTGAATTTTCAACTAATTTTTTTCAAAGGAGGAGGAAAATGTATCGAAAGGCAAAACTACTCACCGCTGGGATTCTCATCGTTCTGTTACTCGGATGCTTCATGCTCCTGCAAATCCATGAAGGGCGCACGCTTGCCTCTGAGAGAAGGGCGGCGGAAGAGATTATCATCGGCTGGACGCCGCCGGACATTACGGGGGTGTTCAAAACAGCGACCGACTACTTCGAGAAGAGTGCTGCGGATGCAGCAACAAAGGGAATCGAGGTTGAGGTCATTTCACAGTCACCTGCAACCCACGTCGCTTTTGCCGATCAGGTGGCCATCATTGAGGACTACGTACAGAGAAAGGTCGCTGTGATTGCCATTTCCCCCATTGAGGTGGAGGTGATCAAACCGGCCATCAAGAAGGCCAATGAGGAGGGGATTCCGGTGATCATCGTCAACCTGCTCGAACCCATCCCCGGAGTCGAGGTGGCGTCCTACATCGGATTCGACAACACCGACGCCGGCAGAATCTCAGCCTATTCCCTGCTCGACTACTTTGGCGGGCCCGGTGTTCTTGGGAAAGGACGGAATGTGAACATCGATCAGGGTACCTATCTTGATCTTGCCTGGTGGGAGGACCTCTACAGTGATGTCAACCCGAGAACAGCAGACATCGAGGCGCGTGTTGCCATTATCGAAGGCATTGCAGGAGGTTTCTTTTCCACGGCTCGCCTCAACGGTTTTCACGAGGTTGTGGACCCCTATCCCGGCATCGAGATTGTTGGAACACTTCCGGCAGACTGGAACAGGGAAAAGGGTATCAAGGCGGCAGAGGATTTTCTCACCGCCAACCCCCCCGGCACCCTCGATGCTATCTGGGCGGCATCAAACGAAATGGGCCTGGGCGCCATGCTTGCCTGTCAATCAGCCGGAAGGCTCGAAATCGCAGGACAGGGTGACATCGGCGACCCCCTCGTTGCCATATTCACCAACGACGTGACGCCCGAATCGGCCGACCGCGTGGCCGAAGGGAAAATGATCGCTGAGACCCATCATGGGTTCCCCGAATGGGGATGGTATGGAACTGAGTTTGCCGTAACACTCGCAATGGGTGGGGACGTGCCCTACATATTCGATATCCGACCGAGAACCATGTATAAGGACAACGCACGGCTGTTCTACCCTAACCCGGCTCTGGAGCCCATAGATTGGGACACCATAAAGGCCGGCGGTTCACCACGCGCCAAGTAAGCGAGCCCAACGGGGATGGGGTGTCTGCGGGCACTTCATCCCCTTTTATTTATGCACAGGATGGAGCTATGAGATTTAATGGCAAGGTCTCCCTTATTACTGGTGCGGGTTCGGGCATTGGCCGGACCACCGCTCTTCGCTTTGCCGATGAGGGTGCAAAGGTCGTCGTTGCCGACATCGACACCCAGGCAGGTCAGGAAATAGTCGAAATGATCAAGACAAAAGGCGGTGAGGCGCTGTTTGTCGAAACCGATGTAACGGACCCGAAATCGGTTCAGGGCATGGTGAAACATACCGTTGCAACCTACAAAGAGTTGCATATACTTGTTAATGTCGCCGGAATCTTTATCGAAGGCGATGTTGTCCACACACCGGAAGCGGAGTGGAAGAGAATACTGGACGTTAACCTCAATGGCATCTTTCTCTGTATGAAGTACTGCATACCCGCAATGATTTCATCCGGTGGCGGCGCCATAGTCAACATCGCATCGGAGGCAGGGCTCGTGGGTATTGCCAACCAGGTGGCATACAATGTTTCGAAGAGCGGCGTCATCGCACTGAGCAAATCAACTGCGGTTGATTTTGCTGAAAAGAACATTCGTGTCAACTGCATCTGCCCCGGGAGGGTGCTCACCCCCCTGGTGGAAAAGGTAATCAGCGACTCCCGGGATCCTGATGAAAAACGGAGGGCGCTCTCAGAGGATCGACCCCTCATGCGGATGGGAAAACCGGAAGAGATCGCGGCGGGTATACTTTTTCTGTGCTCCGATGATGCAGGGTATGCAGTAGGCACGGTACTCTCCATTGACGGGGGCTATACAGCAACCTAGGCACGGGGAAGAGGAAAACAGAGGCGTGGAAGACACACCATATCTGCTGAGGGCGGAGGCGATCGACAAACGATTTCCCGGCGTGCATGCGCTCGATCATGTGGATTTCGATCTTAAACCCGGTGAGGTGCACGTTCTGCTCGGAGAAAACGGCGCGGGAAAATCCACACTCATGAAGGTTTTCAGTGGCACACTGCTCAAGGACAGCGGCCGGATCATCCTCAAGGACGGGGAGGTTGAAATCGAAAACCCCCATCATGCCCGGGACCTGGGCATTGGAATGGTGTATCAGGAGCTCAGCCTCGTACCGAGCTTGAGCGTTGCGGAAAATGTATATCTGGGGCGGCTACCCAAGCGACCAACGGGAATGGTCAACTGGCCGGTCCTCTACAGCGAAACCCGCGATCTTTTCAAGGGTTTTGCCGTTGACATCAATCCGAAACAGCGTGTTCGAGCCCTGGGAATGGCCGAGCGACAGCTCGTGGAGATTGCAAAAGCTCTCTCCATACATGTCAGGATACTGCTGCTCGATGAACCCACCTCGGCGCTTTCCGAGGACGAACGGGAAAGGCTTTTCGATATCATAAGACAGCTCAAGGGAAGGGGCGTCGGCACCGTGTATGTATCGCACCGGCTCGACGAAGTACCGCAGATAGGCGACAGGGTAACGGTGCTCAGAGACGGTAAAAAAATGGGAACTCAGCAGGTCGGTGCTACTGAGGAAAGCACCCTTATCGCAATGATGGTGGGGAGAGAATTGAAGGAGCAGTTTCCCAAAGTGCAGGTGAATATCGGCAGGGAGCTGCTGCGCATTGAACACCTGAGTGTGGTGGGAAAGCTCAGGGACATAAACGTGAAGCTGCACGAAGGAGAAATTCTTGGTATATCGGGGCTCATGGGCGCAGGCAGAACTGAATTTGCCCAGGCTCTTTTCGGCATCGACAAGATTTACAGCGGCAGCATCTACCTGGAGGGCCGTAAAGTGACCATTTCCTCTCCATGGCACGCAATCGAGCTCGGACTCGGATATTTGACCGAAAACCGTAGGAACGGGCTCGTTCCGCGACTTCCGGTATCCGCCAACATCACCCTGGCAAGTCTCAAGCAGATACGGAAATTCGGATTCCTTCGCAGCCGAAAGGAGAGAAATCTTTCAGAAAGATATGTTGGAGACCTCAGCATTCATGCTGCTGGCCTCAACCAGAAAGTTGAATTTTTAAGCGGGGGAAACCAGCAGAAGGTGGCCATTGCCAAATGGCTATGCAGCCACTCCAGAATCATGATTTTCGATGAGCCGACGAGAGGCATCGACGTGGGCTCGAAGACGGAGGTTTTCAAACTCATGAGCGGGCTTGTGGAGAGAGGGATCGGCATCATTATGATCTCATCGGAATTGCCCGAAGTTATGGCCATCGCCGATAGAATTCTCGTCATGTGTCGAGGCGCCATATCAGCCGAGTTCAAACGGGGAGAGGCCACACAGGAAGAGATCCTGAGATACGCAGTCATCGGAGGAGAATGAGCATGGACCGATCGTCGAATGGAGGAAACAACGCCGGCAGCAAATCATCGGGTTTTAGACTGCTCGGAAAGGGTACCGGCGCACGTAGAATAGGATGGTCCACATTGCTTCAGGGTGGGCCTATTATCGCACTGCTCCTTCTCATAGTTTACTTCTCGCTCGCATCTCCTCACTTCTTCAACATAGACAATTTCAAGAATATAGGAGAACAGAATGCCTATTTGATAATCCTTGCGGTCGGCCAGACCATGGTGATCATCGGCGCAGGGATCGACCTGTCCGTTGGTGCCGTTATGGCCGTTTCCGCATCAATTATGGCGGTACTGGCGACGCAGCAGATTGCATTTATGGGGATGACCATCGGTCCGCTCCACGCTGCATCGGCAATGCTTATAGGATTCATCGGGGGCGCTTTCGCCGGTTTCGTCAATGGCGTCGTTATCTCAAAGGGCAGGATCCCCGATTTCGTCGCCACTCTGGGGATGATGGAGGTTGCCCGTGGTGTTGCACTGCTCGTAACGGGAGGGCTTCCGATACCATCCCATCTCACCGCAACTGAACTGAAGGGCTATCTTCCGGAAGCTGTTATCTGGATGGGGGGTAAGGAACTTTTCGGAATCCCTACCGGACCACTCATTGCAGTTCTCATGGTTGTCGTGGGCTGGGTGATACTGAACCATACCATACTGGGGAGGTCTATATTCGCAGTAGGCGGCAACCGGGAAGCTTCACGCGTATCAGGGCTTAAAGTCGACCGTATCAAGATCGCGACCTATACCATGATGGGCATGCTGGCAGCTGTCGCAGGTATCGTATTAACAGGCAGAATGAACTCTGCAAATGCTCTCATGGCCACCGGGGTCGAGCTCAAGTGTATAGCTGCAGTTGTCATTGGCGGCACCAACCTGTTCGGCGGAGAGGGCACTATCATAGGAAGCATGATTGGCGCCATTATCATGGGCGTTCTCGGCAACGGCCTGAACCTTCTCAATGTTTCGGCCTTCTGGCAAAGGGTCATTATGGGCCTCGTAATCGTGGGAGTCGTCATCTTCGATCAGTGGCGGCGACGCCGTTTCGCTGCGTAATCAATTACAATCGTATTTCCTCATCGAAATATTCCTCCCGCACCGGGGAGAACACCTCCAAAACCAGGCATTCCTCGAGCACCTTCACCCCATGGTGTACACCGCCCCTAAGCGACCAGCTGTCTCCCGATTCCAGCCGACATTCCTCATCCTCAATAATCATGACCATCTTCCCCTGCAGCAGATATCCGGTCTGCTCATGCGGATGATCGTGTATGGGGATAACCGCATCCTTGTGCAGACGAAACTTCAGCAGGTGGGTTTTATCGCCATGTACGAGATTCTGCCGTTCTACCCCCTCGAGCATCTTTTTCCAGCCGTCCTCTCTCTTTTTTAAAACCATTCCAGTCTTCCCTCCCTGAGCGATTTCAATGTTCAATAGTAGTATGTATGGATCGACCGCACAACCATTTCCCTTATGACAGGCCATGTTGGATATGTCCCGCCTCATCTACAGCCGCCCGCCTTTTTTATTGAACATTTATGCGATATATACTACTTTCACCCTACTGTTTTACTTTGCTCTTACAAGACCAGAACAGGAGTGGAAAAATGCCAGTCGTCGATTTCAGAGGTTCATGGACAGCTCTGATAACGCCTTTCAAGGAGGATTTCAGCATCGATTTCGACGGCCTTAGGAAAAACATATCATTTCAGATCAATCAGGGAATCACGGGTGTACTGGCCGTGGGAACCACCGGAGAGTCGCCCACGCTGAGCACAGAAGAGCACAACGAGGTCATCGCCAAAGCACGTACATTTGCGGGAGACGGTTGCGATATACTCGCCGGCGCCGGCTCGAACTGCACAGCCGAAGCCGTTGCGCACACAAAGCATGCACTCAAGGCAGGCGTGGACAAGGTCCTTCTCGTGGATTGCTACTATAACGGCCCATCGAGCCTCGAGCTCCGCAGGGAATATTACGAGTCTGTACTCGAAGAAGTTCCGGACGCAAAGATTGTGGTATACGTCATCCCCGGCCGCTCCGGTACGGCAATATCACCTGCGGACATTGCAATCATGAGCGGCTCCCACGACCGCGTGATCGCCATCAAAGAAGCGACGGGCGACCTGAACCGTATGGAGGAGGAGCGTGCCCTCATGCCCGATATGAGCATCATATCCGGCGATGACGACATCACCTTTGCCATGATGAGCAACCAGAAGATTGGAGCTGCCGGCGTCATCTCCGTTATCACCAACATAGCACCCCGTGCTGTAACAGGGATGATAACTGCAGCCCTGAAGGGTGATATGGAAGGGGCCCGCGCCGTAGAGCAGAAGCTTAAGCCGCTTCTCTCCATGGTGACAGTCAAAGCGGAGTCAGAACGAATCCTGCCGGATGGACGCGGGGTGAAGGTACAGGACCGTTTCCGGAACCCCATAGCTGTCAAGGCTGCCATGAAGGTGCTCGGTATGCCGGCAGGCCCGTGCAGAAGACCGCTCGGTAAACTCACTACTGCCGGTGCCGAAGTGATCAGAGGCACGCTCAATAAGGTACATAGGGAATCCCCCGAAATCCTCTCACCAATCGGGGATTTCTATGGCGTCGATATCGAGCACAATCTGCAGGACGATACGCTCTGGCAGTCTCTCGTGTACGCTGATTGATGCCGAGGGCTCGCGCACAAAATCTAAAAACACCCATTCGATGCTCTGCACCCGGTCACAAAACCCACCTCAGTTCATGAGGCTTCTCATAAGCTCGACCGACTCCGTGCCACCCCACTGTCGGGGCCCAACCGCTTTGCCCACGATCGTTGCATCGGGTGCGATGATGTAGGTGGTCGGGATGCCGTTTACACCATACATGGCGGCAACCGCACCATCTGAATCGAGATACACGGGAAAATCGATGTCATTGGACTCCATGAATTTGGACACCTTTTTCTTCTGTTCCTGAATGCTCAGTGCCATGACCATGAAATCCTCGTCCTTAAGGGTCTCGTGGAGGGCGTCGATCTCACCCACCTCGGCCCTGCAGGGACCACACCAGGTAGCCCAGAAATTCAGGAATATGACCTTACCGCGATAATCACTCAGGTTCTCAGAATCTCCGACGAGCGACTCCACAGTAAAATCGAGTGCCTGGACCTCTCTATTCGGTGGTAGTATGGACAGAGCTTTAAGGTACTCGGCTGCTTCAGACAGTTCAACAGCCTCCGCTCTGTTCAATGCCTGTACCTCTCCATTGTCAGACTTCCATCCCACGCCTGTGACGGAAATGGTAATAAGGAAAATCAATATACTGATGGGCATCAGTATTTTTATTGTTCGGTTCATCTCGCCTACTCCAGTTTATTCAAACTATAAAAAAAACATAAATGCCATGTACTCAAAAGTCCATGAGAATCTGATTTTCATCCTTTATGAGGAATTGGATGTCACTGACACCGGTCCTCCTCACAAAATCATCCACCAGCCTGTAGCCCACGTAGTATCCGGTACGGGGGGGTAGAATCTCTGACTGCGGTCCGAAGAGATCGCCCGGCTTCAACTCACCCTTCCTGATTTTCTCCAGTATGGATTCGTATTTATCTCCAAGCCAATGCACACGCTCCTCTTTCATGAAGAGATAGCGTTCCTCAGCCTTTCCGGGATATGCAATTTTTGAAAAATAGACTGCTATGCCTTCGCGGACGACCCTCCTGGCAAGGGATTCCTCACACTCTCCTCCACGCTTGTTGAGTATGTGGTGGCAGTACTCGTGGGAGAGCAGTATGTTGAAGTCCCTGAAGGTACTGAACCGCTCAAGGCCAATGCAGACAACATGGCTGCCGTGATATCGAGTCACGAAACCATCTGGACTGAAGAACCCGATAAACAGATAGACATTGCAGGGATCAGGGTCGTGTAACAGGTCTTTGCAGTGCTGTACCACTTCTCTCGTGTGCTCTTCAATGTCGAAGAGCTTGAGCTCATTCTCGATCTGTGCATAGTCCTCCTTCTTGAGCATGGCCACCCGTTCCCTGATGTTGCCTGGTGAGTACTTCTGAAACTCGTACCATACATGGGATAGAAAGTCCCTATGCTTTTCGAAATAGTAGTGTTTAAAGGCAGCCCAGCTGTCGCTCTCCAGGTTTACCATCCTGAGAAACAGAAAGAAGTCCCTGTAGAGACAATGAATCTTCACGATCGCCTCCACCCTGTCGGCTGCTGCAGCATGCCGTCAGCTCCTGTACAGTCGGCCCTGATAACTATCACGGCGGGCAAACACATCTATGATACGGGCACGTACAGCGTTTTTGTCGAGGCTCCATTTCGGCTCGATGAGCTGATCAGGTGCTGTATCAGCGTTGAGCCTGGCAATGGCGACATCCGGCTTTGTCCTCTCGATAAAGTCCACCACACGCTCCGCGTATTCATCGAGCGCAAGGGGGTGTACCCTTCCCTCAGCAAGCCAAGTCGCAAGCATAGTCCCTCTGATGATGTTGAGGTTGTGTATCTTTACCCCCTCTATGGGAAGACCTGCAAGATACTCCGCTGTTTCTATGTTCTCACGTTGCCCCTCACCGGGAAGCCCAATGATAACATGTGCAAAGACCCCGATGCCATGCTCGCTTGCCTGCAGCACTGCATCGGTAAAGGCCTGCACATCATGTCCGCGACCGATGAGTTCAAGGGTGCGATCATGGGCCGACTGCAGACCATACTCAATCCACACCGCCTTTTCATGCTGATAGGATGCAATAAGCGCGAGTTTGGAAGGGTCGACGCAGTCGGGCCTCGTACCAACAGCAAGGCCGACTATCTCGTCATCATGGAGCAAAACTGAGTCATAGATGCCTTTGAGCACATCTACAGGTGCATAGGTGTTGGAAAAGGCCTGGAAATAGGCTATGAATCGATGCGCCCCGTACCGTTTCCTCACCCGCTCCTTTTCCCTTCGAACCTGGTCTTCGAGGGGCTCCTTTTGCCCGCTTCCGCCCCATGATCCTGTATCAGAGCAAAACACACAGCCTCTGATGCCCAGTTTCCCGTCACGGTTCGGGCATCCCAAACCAGCATCAAGACATAGCCGGTACACCTTTTCCCCGAAAAGCTCAGAGAGGTATGTCGAATAACTTCGATAGTATAAAGACTGAATCATTGCAACTTTCTGTTTACTCATGGAAGGGGTATGTTACTATATTAATGCTGCCTGTGGGTGCAGTGCAATCGATTCTTGGGAGTCTCCGGCAGTGACTGATCTCGAGAAGGTCCTCATCCTCGACTTTGGTTCGCAGTACACACAGCTTATTGCCAGAAAAACCCGTGAGTTGGGGGTTTACTCTGAAATCCTGGCCTACAATCACAGCCTGGAGGAGATCAGAAACCATCACCCCCGTGGTATTATACTTTCCGGAGGACCCCAATCAGTCTACACGGATAATGCACCTCACATAAGCACAGAAATTTTCGAACTTGGTATTCCGATTCTCGGTATATGCTACGGCCTGCAGCTTACCGCGTACCTGCTCGGGGGCAAGGTTTCCCCCTCGAACGAACGGGAGTATGGGAGGGCCCTTCTGGAAATTGCTGAAAGCACATCTCTCTTCACAGGTTTCGAGAGGAGTGAACGGAGCACAGTCTGGATGAGCCACGGCGACAGGGTCGATAAGCTCCCTCCCGGCTTCAGCACTACAGCACGGACGGAAAACTGTTCCTTTGCAGCGGTGGAGAACGCCGAACGAGGAATTTACGGTGTACAGTTTCACCCAGAGGTAGCCCACACAGAGCGCGGCATGGAGCTGCTGGATAACTTCCTTGTCAATATATGCGGCTTCAGAAAGACCTGGAGTGTTGGTTCCTTCATCGACCGTGAGATCGAAGAAATACGGAAACAGGTGGGTAAGGGCAATGTTCTCTGCGCACTTTCCGGCGGTGTGGACTCATCTGTCGTGGCAGCCCTGCTCGGTAGAGCCATCGGAAAGAACACAAAAGCTGTTTTTATCGACAACGGGCTTCTCCGTAAAAAGGAGGGGCAGTACGTGGTTGACACCTTCAGCAACGGATTTGAATTCGATCTTATTGCTGTCGATGCCAGCGACAGATTTCTCGATGCCCTGAAAGGCGTGACCGATCCGGAGAAGAAGAGAAAGATAATCGGCAGGGAGTTTATAGCAGTTTTTGAAAACAAGGCCCGGGAGCTGGGCAACATCGAATTCCTCGCTCAGGGCACGCTGTACCCCGACGTAATCGAGTCTCTATCTTTCAAGGGTCCGTCGGCCACGATCAAGAGCCATCACAACGTGGGAGGGCTCCCCGATACTATGCAGTTGAAACTCATCGAACCCCTGCGTGAGCTTTTCAAAGACGAGGTGCGTGAACTCGGACGTTTGCTTGGGTTGCCGGAGACGATTGTGGGCAGACACCCCTTTCCCGGTCCGGGCCTCGCTGTCCGAATTCTCGGCGAAATAACCAAAGAGCGGCTCGAAATTCTAAAAAATGCCGATGCCATAATCAGGCATGAAATCAGGGACGCTGGTCTTTACAATGATATCTGGCAGGCCTTCGGTGTTCTCCTACCCGTTAAAAGTGTCGGGGTCATGGGAGATGAGAGAACATACGAACATGTCTGCGTGCTTCGTGCGGTGACATCCATCGACGGGATGACTGCAGATTGGTACCGTTTCCCCCACAAGGTGTTAGAGAGGATCTCATCACGAATTATCAGTGAGGTCCGCGGGATCAACCGTGTTGTATACGATATATCGTCAAAACCTCCATCAACTATCGAATGGGAGTAGCATGGACAGCCTCTATGAGCTGCTCAGAGTAGAGCCAGATGCCGATCGGGAATCTATCAAACGGGCATTCTACAGGCTCGCAAAGGAACACCATCCAGACATATCGAAAAACAGCGCTGCATTCATTAAAATACTGAATGCTTACAAGACTCTCACCGATGATAATAAGAGAGAGCTCTATGACAGCACCCGTGAAGCAAGAGTGCCTGTTGTGCTCCCTAAAGACCGGCTCCTATACGCCGTGTCCCTGCGTGACATTGCACGAAAAC
>CBFDDP010000063.1:0-17370 GCA_965603595.1 uncultured bacterium | reverse complement strand
CGGTACTCCCAGACCACCTCTCCAGCCGGATTCATCTCCTGCACGATGCCCCCCGTTCCCTCCAGATCAGAGAGGGGCGCATCACCAGATATGGCTCCGTACAGGAGATTCCCATTGGGAAGCAGGGAAGCGGTGGCAGCCGCATCATGTGACAGCTCCCAGCGATGGACCAGATTTCCCAGCAGGTCGACGAGCAACACCCCCTTCCCCTCTACAGGGGTGTACAGGGTGAGTCCGTGAAAGGCCGCTCTCGAATCACAGAAAACAATGCCCTTTATACGTGTCCGCGCAAAACTCATGCAGCATTCTCCTTCATGACGAGCTTAAAAAATCGAGGGAACGAATTCCTTTGCGAAGGATTCAGGACCGAACATCCTGTTTTCACGGGGGAACCGCTTCGGGTCAAGATCCTTGCCCTTGAGCCCTGGAAAATCGGGGAGATAGCGGTGCGCCCGCCACATCATGGTTGTCGCCATCCCCACCTGATACCCGATAAAGGGGCTGATATACTCCCACACTAGCTCACCCTCGTAGGTCACCTCGAATATTCTGCCGGTCCATGAATCGCAGATGACGGTGTTGCCATTCGGCATACGCTCAGCACCTGCACACACGGGTGTGTAGAAATCGGACGGGAAATCAGCCTTATACTCCCAGACGATCTCGTCGGTCTCAGGATCGATCTCTAAGACCCGTGAGTAGTTGGGTCCATAGATCGGACGGTGATTGCCGTTGTCCAGTATCAGGATATTCCCATTGTCGAGCTCCCGCGCATCGTGCTGATGAAAGATCTTACCCTTGCCGTATCGGGCAATGATCTTGCCGGTTTTGTAATCCACCTTGATTGCCTCATTAGCGGCACGCAGGCTCATCAGGACGTTGCCGTCTTTACAGATCCAGAGGGAGTTGATATAGGGCCAGAGGGTCCGTTTCTCGAGCATGCAGGACTGATCATGCACAGGGTCGAGGTGTTCACAGGCCTTCCACTCCCACACGAGCTTTCCATTGCGGTCGAGCTCGTGTACCATGTCGCCCCACACCTGCCCCTCGAACTCGGTGCCCGGCAGACCCCCCTGCATCTTCCCCGCAAGATCATCCGGGAGTATGCCGTTTGGATTGTAGGAGTGGTACATCACGTGGCCGTTGTCCATAGGCCGTATGTCATGGTTGGAGTAGGGAGCCATGGCTTTCCAGGTGAGGTTCGAGTCCCAGTCCACCTCAACAAGCACTCCGCCGATCGCCGTCATCTCGATGGGGAGCCCCATCTCATCATGGCTCTTGATCATGCCCGCGTGGAGCATGTTGCCGGTGGGAAGAAGCCACTGATGTGAACCGGGAGAGTAGGGCATACGCCACCGGTTGACGATGTATCCCTCCATATCGATGAGCCACACATCGTAGTTGTAGGTACTGAAGAGGGTGTATCCTGAAGCCACCTTCTTTTTATCGTAATAGGTAACTCCCTTAAACGCCGACTTTGCAATGCTCACACGTTCTAGCCTTTCTGTTTCTCCGATTAAAATGCAGTCTCAATATAGTGCCACTTGAGCTTTCGTTTAAGTATTACCTCTTGAATCAGATAATCGGTGAGTAGGTTGATGGTACCTATGACGATGACACCGTACATGATAACTGAAATCATATTCAACTCACGGGCATGCATAATCATATAACCGAGGCCTCGGCTTGCCGCGATGAGCTCCGCTGCGACGACCAGCCCGAAACTGTAACTCCATCCAACCCGGAATCCCGTGGCAATGTCGGGAAGGGTGGCAGGGAAGATGACCTTGAACAGGAGTCTGTTCCTCTGAATACCAAGTGTTTGGGCAGCACGTATGATATTGGGGTCGATCGCAACCATGCCCTTGTAGGTATTCGTAAATATGGGGAAAAAAGACCCGAGAAATATGATCAAGACCTTTGACGACTCACCCAGCCCAAGCCAGATAATCGCGAGCGGTATCCACGCAAGCGGTGGAATGGGACGGAGTATCTCAATGGGAGTTCGCAGCACATTCCCGAGCTTTTGATACCAGCCCGAGACAATACCTACCGTTATACCGACGGCCGCTCCCAGCGAGAACCCCATGATAACCCGCAGGAGACTGATACCGATATGCTCGAGCAGTCGGGTGAGGGGGACGTTTTTTATTGCAGCCTCAATCACTGCGAGAGGCCCGGGAAAGACCAGCGGGTCTCGAATCCCAAGTGCCGCAATTATCTGCCAGACCACAATCAGACTGATAAAACCAAGCCATGAAGCCCAGAGTGCACGTTTGAACCTGCTATGATTCATCGCTTCACCTCTTCAAGACCAACTGCCCAGGGAAGCAGTACCCTTTCGAGCCGATCGAGACCGATTGAAATGATGAGCCCGAATATGCCAATGAATATCATGCCCACGATGGTGATATCTGTTCTGTAATACAGGCGCGATTGCTGAATGAGCGCACCTAGTCCTTCAACGGTGCCGACCATCTCGGCCGCGATGATGACCATGAAGGATACGCCGAGGCCTATCTTCATCCCGGCGAATATGCGTGGCAGGGTTGCGGGGAGTACCACACGGAAGAAGATATGCCTCTGTTTTGCGCCAAACATCCATGCCACATTGAGCAGCGTGACGTCCACCTGCTTCACACCCTGTATGGTGTTCGTGAGGATGGCCCAGAAGGCACCATACATGATAAGCAAAACACTCGACAACTCGCCAATACCGAACCAGGCAATGGCAAGTGGGAGGAGGCTGATCGTCGCAATAGAGCGAGCAAAGGTGACAACGGGATTTGCTGCACGCTCCAGGATAAAATGACTCCCGATGATAAGGCCCAGGGGGATGGCTGTCACCACGGCCAGGAGGTAACCCTGGATGATCCGCCGCACCGTGGCCTTGATGTGAATAAAGATGGTGATATCCTGCGGATACCCCTCACGCATGATATAGAAAAAGGTTGATGCCACCCTTGTGGGGCTCGGTAGATGTACGGGCTGGATGAGACCGCTTCGCGAGAGGAGCTCCCAGATACCAATGATTGCAACAGTGGTTATGATCTGTATCCAGCGGTCTGACAGCTGAAATCCCTTTTTCTCTTCCTCGAGTGTTGTAATCGTGTCCATAGATCTCTATAAACTACCTTGCTCAGTGATCGATTTCATCAGGAGATGTTTTCATAAATCTCATCATAAAAAGCCATATACTCCGTCGATGATTTGTGCCGCGGCCTGGGCAGATCAATCGTGAACTCACTGCGCACATTGCCCGGGTGCGGACAGAAAACGAGAACGCGGTCTGAAAGGTATATGGCCTCAAGAATACTGTGTGTGACGAATATGACGGTTTTCTTACGTGTCTCCCATATGCGCAGAAGTTCACGCTGCATGTCTTCACGGGTCAGCTGGTCCAGCGAACCGAAGGGTTCATCCATGAGCAATATTTCAGGATCCATGGCCATGGCACGGGCGATGGCTACCCGCTGCTGCATACCACCTGAGAGCTCCCGGGGCCACTTGTTCTCGAAGCCCTCAAGGCCCACAAGCTTGATCAGGTCTTTTGCAAGGGCCCGCCTCTTCTCTTTAGGCATACCTATATTGCGTGGACCGAACTCGATGTTTTCGATGGCCCTGAGCCATGGAAAGAGACTTGCACTCTGAAACACCATACCCCTATCCAATCCAGGCTCTGTAACAGGCTTGCCGTGTATCAGAACCTCACCCTCCGTGGGGCTCAGCAGGCCTGCAATGATGTTGAGCATGGTTGATTTCCCGCACCCGCTGCGGCCAACAATAGTGAGAAACTCATTGGGCTGAACGGTGAAGTTAATATCCCTTATGGCGAGTCCCTGGTCAGGGTTCTCGATGTCGAACTGCTTGGTAACGTTTCGTACTTCAACTTTCCCTCTCGAATCATCACTAGCCATGATCACGTGTCCCGTTTCAACTTTGATAAAAGGTCATCCGGGGTGCACCCATTCCCTGGAACATCAACACCTGCGTTGCGCTGTACGGTTATGGGAATCGATGCACCCGCGGATTCATATTAAATCAGGGTGTCCACTGCCCCTCTACTTTGACATAGGACGGTTTTATGTCCTCGAGAATACCCGTGTAGGTATACTCGAGAATATCCTCGATGGGCTCCCTAATGCGGCCGGTGGCCTTCTGGAAATCGGTGTAGCCCCTGAAGTCCTCAACAAAATCCTGATCCAGATATCCGTTGGGCTGCTTGGGATTCCAGTAATCGAGCCACATCTCCTCCACCAGCTCAATCGGCTGCTCGGACCTCTTTGCGTGTATCGCCTTCGCCTCGTCCCAGTTCGACTGATCTGCACACCAGTCCTGGCCTCTGTACAGGACGTCCATGATCGCTTTGGCAGTGTTCGGATACTTCTTGATAAAGCTCTCAGCAAAGACCATGGGAACGTTGGTGTGTGAGAATTCCTTGCTGTCGAACATATAGGTGGCCACATCCTTCACCTGGTACGCTGCCGGCGGCCAGACGAGCATAGCCTGGATCTCGTTGTTCCTGAGCGCAGTGATCTGTTCGGGTGGTGCCAGGTTCACCACGGTCAGCCTCTCGTTGTCCAGCCCGTAGTAGCTAGCCAGGTTCCAGATCACGCCCTGCGCCGTGGACCCGACGACCAGTCCGATGGTGATGTCGTACAGGTCTTCAGGATCGCGTACTCCGGCATCGTTTCGAACCATCAGGTATTCGGCGGGGCACACGTTGAGCATACCGGTCACCACGATGGGTACACCGTTGTGCCTCATGCTGATAACCGGCATATTGCCAGGTACCCACACGGAGAGCTCACCGGCGATCAGCGCCTCACCTGCAAGGTTTCCCGAGGTGAAGTTCTTGATCTTGACCTTTTCGAATCCGGCTTCCTCGAACCATCCCTTTTCCAGCACAACACTCTGTACGGCAAAGAGCGTATTCGGCTGATACTGAATGGTAATTTCGGTGAGCTCGAGCTCACCTTCCGGCACCTTTTCCCCGGCTGTAGAAAGAGCTACAGCGCTGAAGCCGAACAGAAGAATCAGTATCACATAAAGAATCGACCTGCTTTTCATAACAACCCCCTTTAATACGTTTTAATATGTTCCAGGCGTACCTGCGGACCGCCCGGTCAAAACCCTGAGCCAATCTAGACGTTCATATCGTACCATCTCCTTTCCCCATGAGATTGATTGTATGTATCAGTTCAGTTTATACAACTATTTGCGTCTTTTCAGTATAGTTCCCCTCTCGTAAAATGCAATCATTTTCAGACTACTCATATAGTGCAGATTCTCCTCTGCAATAGCCATGTACCTTCTGTCAAGCTATTGCCCCATAACAGCTTTTACGATGATAATAATCGCAGCACCAAATAGAATCCCCAGAACGACCCTCCGGAACATATCGTTGGAGATCCTTTTGAATACAGCCTTACCGGCCAGCATACCGGCAAACGAGGGTATGAGAAGCAGTGCGGAATAGAACAGCATCTGCTGTGTGATGAGGCTGTAGTACATGAGAAACACCACTTTGTACAGGGAAGCTATCGTTATATATGCAAGTACGCTTGCCTTCGTCGTCTCCTTGTCATATTCAAGGGAGGAGAGAAAGGCGACAATCGGCGGCCCGCCCGCCGTAATGGCACCCGTAAAGGCACCTCCAACAAATCCAGCGAAATAGCCGAAAAAGAGTGGAACATGTTTCTTGAATCTATGGCGAATGAGAAGATCATACACGATGTAGAGCAGGATAAAAGTGCCCAGGCCGATCGCCAGGTATCTTTCATTAACCCTGACGAGTATCCAGACACCAACGGGGATGCCAATTGCCATGCCGGCAAGAACCCTTGCCACGACCCGCCATTTCACCTTCGTCCGAAGCGGTACAAACATATAGATGGTGATCGCGATCCCGGCAAGGGAAACCAGCACATTGGCATCTTTGACGCCCAGGATGATCGGGAAGAAGCTCATCAGGAAAACGGCAAACCCGAACCCCGACACCCCGGCAATGAATGAGGCGATGACTGTGAGTAAGGAGAGTGCAATAAGTTCCACTTATTCTTTTACAGCCCCTGCCAAAAAGCCTCTTACAAAATGCCGCTGTGCAAAGAGAAAAATGATGGTAATGGGAATGGCCATGGTCACTGCAGCGGCACCGACACGATTGTAGTATGCGGCACCGAACAGGAAAATAAAGTCTCCCAACCCAACTGGTGCTGTTCTGATCTTTTGGGTTTCGAGAAGTATGGACGCAAAGGCAAACTCTGACCATGATCCCACAAAATGATATGCCCCAACCGAGACAATACCAATAAATGCAAGCGGCAGCACGACACGGAAGAGAGCCTTTACCCGGGAACAGCCGTCAACGATAGCCGCTTCCTCGAGCTCTCTTGGGACGCTCTTGAAGAACCCGGCACAGAGCCAGGTTGTGAGTGGGAGACCGAATGCGGAATGAACAAGTATCAAACCCCAGAGGGTATCACGGAGGCCGTAATTGCTTATCATCACGTATATGGGAACCATCAAAGCCGGTCCTGGAAGCATGCGGGTCAGGATGAGAATGGTGAGTAGTATTCTGCTTCCCTTGAAACTGAACCGGGAAAAAGCATACCCTGCCATGGAGCCGAAGAGAAGAACGAAAAAGGTTGATATGCCCGACACAAAGAGGCTGTTCAGAAGATACTGATGCCACAGAAGAGCCTGGCCCGACCAGTATCCCTTGAAAAATATTTCCTTGTAGGATTGCAGAGTCGGCTTCTTCGGGAAGTATCTTACAGGGATAGCGAAGAGCTCACTTTGGGATTTCAGAGAAGTTATGGCAACCCAGATGATCGGAAAGAGGACGAAGACGAGAATGATAATCCCGAGCAGGTTAATAATAACAGCTCTCGAGATCTTTCTAGTTTTCAATCGCATCATCTACACCATTAGTCCTTCTTTGCAGTTCTTCTGAACAGCATGAGATACACGACGCTGATACCCATGAGTATGATGATGGTGATCACCGAAAGGGCCGCCGCCTGCCCAAACCTAAAATTGGTAAAGGCCATCTCGTAAATATAGGTGGGCAGTATATGCGTGTAATTAATCGGTCCACCGCGCGTTGTTATCCAGATAATGACGAACTGCTGAATATTCCAGATCGAAACAATGACCATGAGAATGAGGAGGGTGTAGCTCACCGTTGGAAGAGAGATACGCCTGAACTTCTGCCACCCCGATGCTCCATCAATGGTTGCCGCTTCGAGCAGCTCGTTGGGAACACCTTGGAACGCAGCCGACAGCAGTATGGAGAGCATGGGAACATTTTTCCAAACCATGACGAGAATGAGCACATAGAGTGCTACCCTGGGTTCTCCAAGCCAGGCCACCCCTGAAGTAAGAATCCTGAGTCGTATGAGCATATCGTTGACAACCCCGAAATCCGAATGTACCATCCACTTCCATATGCTCGCCGATATCACTGGTGGAAGTATCCATGGAATGAGGATTACCGCCCTCAGGAGGCGGTTGATCCTCCAATCGAAGCTGAGGAAATAACCCACTACCAGTCCCACTCCGATGGATAGGACCGTTGCGAGCGCCATCCACAGAATCGTGTTGCGAATGACGAGCGGGAACACAGGATCGGTAAAGGTTTGGATGTAGGTCTTCAAACCCACGAATTTTCCTGTCCCAGGTCGGAGGAGAAGCAGATCGGTGAAGCTGAGCCGAATGACATCAAAGATAGGATAGGCAACAAGAACGACAACGATAATATAGGTGGGAAGAATGAGTATATAGGGCAGCTTAATTTTTTTGGTCATCTTAGAACGTTTCCATCTAGTGAAACGATCCCTTTAAATGCGAATCGGGAGGGCAGTGCATGCTGCCCTCCCGGTCCATCCAGCGGTGACTGCTACATAGTTAAAGAGCTGATTCTATTCATGCAGAATGTCGTAGAGATCCTGAGATTTCTTCGCCGCGTCATCCAAAGCAGCCTGAGGATCCATCTGCCCGAGCGCTACCGCCTGTATTGCCTTGGCCAAATTTGTTTCAGCCTCTGAAAGTCCAATAAATCTGGGCATGGGAAGTGAGCCCTTGAACAGCTCACCCGCCTTGTACAATCTCACCCATTCAGGCCAGACCCGTTTCAGATCTGCAGAGTCATAGCAACCCTTGTATGCTGGTACACGGGCAACTTCCTCAGATCCATCGTAGAAGAGAAGCTGTTCGGGCTGTGCCCAGAAGTCCACATAGGTAAGCGCAGCCTTTGGATTCTTGCTGAGTGAGCTGATCATAAAGGCCGCGGTTGGATCCATAATGGTGGCAGCAGGCTCATACTGTCCTGAGGGCTTTTCGTGCCGTGGGAATAGCGATCCTTCCCAGCGAAACTCCTTGGGATCAGCTGGGAACCACGGTGATATGAGCCAGGACAGACCGACCCACATAGCCGCCTTTTGCTCGCCGAAAAGATGTGCGCCCTCCCAGAACCTGCTCTCGGTGAGCCCCTTGTTGGTATAGCCGCCCCGAATCAAATCGTCATACAATTTCAGGGCATCGACGAATCCGGGGGCGTTGATCATGATCTTACCCTTCTCCTCGTCCAGGAATCTTCCACCGTTAGCATAGGCAACACCTTCAAAGATATTGGTATCCACAGGTGCAAGCGTTGCCTGAAGTGCAATTCCAGATCGGTCAGGCTTGGTGAGCTTTGCCGCATAATCCTTCACTTCGTCCCAATCCTCCGGAGGGCCTTGTAACCCTGCCTCCTCGAGCATATCGAGATTGTAGGCGAGAAATGTTCCCATATCCACATAGGTAGGGAAGGCGTAAAACTGGTCCTGATACACACACGTATTCCATACCTCGGGAATAATTCGATCTCGCCAGCTTTCCACCACTTTGTTGTCTATACCATCCAGCGGCTGAATGATGTTCAGGCCTGCAAAGTCCGGTATGTCCTGCCCAAAGGCAATAACCACATCGGCGATGTTTTTCGTCTGAAAACCACCGATTATCTTCTGTCTTCGGATCTGTCCATAGAAGTAGCTGTAATTAAGTTTTATGTTGGGGTAGGCCTCTTCGAACTTCTTGTTCACCACGGGCCAGTGCTCTACCTCCCTTCCCGTACCACCCATTTTCCAGACGCTTATCTCACCCGTATCCTCTTCCTCGGCGGCTTTCTGCTTTCCGCTGGCAAGTGAAATACCGACCGGTATGCATACTATTAAGAGGATCAATATAAACTTTTTCAATGCGCACATACAAACCTCCTTTCTTACGCACGAAAATGTTAACTACCGAAATATCGTATCATAAAACGATCTTTTTGTAAAGTTATAAACATCGTCATCCATATACTACTCCTATTTCATTTTCCAATACATGGGATCACCCATCGAAGACACCATACTTCATACCAGATTCTATAAACTGCATGTAATTTATCTTTTGTATCTCTGTGAGATAGGTAATCGGCCACTCGGTTGCCGTCAGGATGAAGTGCTTCTTTCCTCCATTGTGAACTACCTTTCGAACGAGCTCATCGATTTCTTCCCTCCTTGAAAACTCCAGATCGCTGAACTGAATGTTCCCCTCGAGTGTTATTTTTCCCTTTACCATTTTTTTTGCCTCAGCCATTCCAATGTCGCCGCTGGGAGGTGCTTCAACAGGATTGAGCACATCAACTCCCATACGCATCAATTTGTGTAGTGTATCACGCACCCTGCCATGGCAGTGAACACGCACGTAAAGCCCATAGCTTTTCACCAACGCAATAAGAGGACCATCATACCGCATGGCCAATTCATCGTACAGCGCTGGAGACATCATGGGCGGAGTGGCCTGCTCCGAACCGCCGAACTCAATCATCGGAGAGATACCATTCTGCAGAAGATACTCGAGCTGGCGATAAATTCTTTCGTATACTGTCTCAATAAGCTCGTTGACTATCGTACGTTCTGATAGAACCCAGAGGAGAAAGGTGTTGAAGTTAAAAAGATGAGAAACACATACAAGGGGGGTGCTCACAAAGCAACAGAGCACACCCCTTTCACCCAGATCATCCCGCGTGTCAAAGAAGCTCTTCAAATCAGGCTTTCCAGGTTCATAGGGAACGGCCATGATTTTTTTCACATCATCGAGGTTTTCCAGAAGTGGTTTTCGGATCCATGTGGTGCTGAAATCCCGCTTCAGCTCTTCCACATACGTGAGATTCCCGCCTGGGGTCCGAACCGTGTATTCCCTCTGTATGGTATCCGCATCGATCTCCCTGTATAGAACATCGATAAAATTTTCTGGAGCCAGTAAAAACCTCCTGTCGAGCTCAGTGAAGCTCGTTCGATGAATAACGTCGCATCCCCGCTCGAGGGCAAACTGCGCTATCTCACCGTAGTGTGGATCTATTCTTTTCCATCCGTTGGTAAAATTATTCAGCTGCTCACCGGTGGCAAACATGAGGTTTTCAGACCCTTCTCTCAATTTGAAAATTTCGTACAGGTCAAAAGGCATCACGGGGACCCTGTCCACGTTCCTGCCATCGATGGTTCTTATAATGCGTTCACGGGAGGAATATTTGTCTGGCATGTACCCTATCCTGCTCCTATCGAAGATACTTTCTTCTTCTCAGAGCGATCACTACGATCATGCACACGATGGGAAGAAGGGCGTATACAAATTGTATTGTATGAAATCTTTGAGCGGGTATAACCCTTATTCTTCTTTCACTGTGCGGAATGTATACACCGTCCCTGTCGAGGAGTCTGATGGTGCCCTTTCTACGAACCGCAGAGATGGGAATGTGAAATGCAACGATATTCGGTGGCCTCCCTTCATGCTTGCCAAAAGGCTCATAGGGCACAATGGTATATCCCATACTCGCGCCTTCAACCTGTTCCACCACAAACGGCTCCTCGGAAACTTCAGTGCTCTCGTCTCTCCCCTCGGTGAGCTCCAATGTTGCACCAGGTACCTGCTGTACTCTCTTCCAGCTGAACATGTGCATATTTCCACTGCTGTCGTTTCGCACCAGCCTGTTGTAGTGGCGATCGTTGTATTCATCCTGATAGTATGCTCTCAGATAGAGATCGGCGGTACCGTTTACGTAAAGCACAGCAGAGGGGTCATTGTTCCGGTTGGGTCTCGTCCATTTATCCCCTGGAATGACATCGAATCCCACCCCCTGGCCTCTCCTCTTCTCAAATGCGACAATCCTCTTTTCCGACCCCTCGAGTACCGTGCCGTCCTGCAAGAGGAATCTCACTCCGTATTCCCCGGGCGGCAGATGAAAAATAAACGCCTCCTCGAGAGAACTCGGCGGAACATTGTAGTAAAAGGGCTGGAGCGGTTCTTCCGGATATTCCAGATCGTTGATCTGCTCGAGTATGGCCTGAACATCCTTCCCCTCTTCCTGTAACTCTTGTACCCTTTTCATGAGCTCATTGATCTGTTCGTTGTACACCTGCACATCACTGTGAAAGCGATCCACCGCTTCGGTGTAATCGTTGTACATGGTTCGCCATCTATTCAGTTCCTGCACTGCCTCTTCATCTGTGAGAACCTTCCAGTTGTTTTCATATTCACCGCGTACATTGAAATAGGTATACCTCACACGCTCAATACGCAATGCCTCACCGTTCTTACTCCCCGATATCTCACAGTACCCCTCCATGATTTCGTTCAAGGTATCGTAGTCGGTCATCAACTCGCCTGTTATCGGCCAAAAATAGACAAAAGTCTTTCGTACGGTGATGAAGTTATCGGTATTTGCCAGTACATAGAATGTATCAGAAGCTTCGCCGCAAAAGGTGTAAGAGTAGTCCGCTCCATTGAATGCCAGTGTGGCATACACGAGCTGCTCACTCTTCCTGGGCACATCACCCCAGAGTACATGGGTACTTACCAGCACCAGTGCTGAAACAAGTAGTATCGCTTTCCTCATCATGACTCTCTGACCCCCCTGTACGAGAGAACGATATGACTCATGAAGAGCAGCAGCGCAGTGAGTCCGATGAGTGAGAGCAGGCTTATGAACAGGAGTATCAAATTTCCGTATTCCACCGAACGCATACCAAGCGACCAGTAGTAGAAAGGCGAAAACCACTGAACGATCCAGGCAATGGTGGCGGACAGGCTTCTCACATACTCTCCTGTTATGGCGAAGGAACCAATTTGAAGCAGGATGAAAAAAATAAGGAGACCCATGAAGAGGGTGACAGATGAAGCCGGGCTTGAGGTTACCGACGACATACATAACCCGTACGCGTATATGGCAAGGGAAATAAAGAGCAGCATCACGACGAAATAAAACAGCCGCTCCCCCAGTACAAGGTTGCTGAGCACAGCTGTAAGAATGAAGAAGAGCGTGAAAGAGAGCACGGTGATGAGGGAAAACAGCAAGTCCCTGACCAGAAATGATAGGGAAAATGAAATGTTGCTTGAAGGCCCATAGAGGAGGAGCTCGAAAGCACCTGTGTTTTTTTCATTCCCGAATTGAAAAACCGAGCTCAGCGAGAGATACAGAAACATGGGAAGATAGGCGCAGAGTAGAGCAAACAGATAGGGGCCTTCTGCGAAGAGTTTGTCAACGAATGATTCGCCGAATAGTCCGGAGAGGGTCCGCAGTATCTGATGATACACAGGATTAAGGTCATAGGTGAAACCGCTCGAGCCCACTGAACTGGCGTAACCGGAAACGAGTACATGGCCGATAATAAGACCGATCGTCACAGTGATGTAGAACCCTGGATTGATGAATGTTTCCCGCACCCGCCTTGCTGCGATCGTTTTTACCGCATGCAACGTATAGCTCATGTTGTCTCCTGATCCTCAGTGATCTTCTCCACATGCTCCCTTGTAATAACGGTAAAGGCCTCCTCCAGAGATGGGGTCTTCTGTTCCATGTTCAGGGGCACTAATCCATGATCAATGAGAAATTGTGCAACAACCTTTCTGTAATCCCCCTGTATTGGCACTTGTATGTTCAGTACGTTTCCTTCCGCCGACACGTCCACCACATATTCGAGTGCTTTGATTTCCTGAACCAGATCCGGGGATATTGATTCGACCTCAACCCTAATATTTCTCCTTTCTACAAGCTTTGAAAGGAGCGAATCCATCGAACCTTCCGCGCGCAGTTTCCCTCGGGAGATGATTGCCACCCTGTGGCATATTTTCTCCATTTCCGAGAGAAGATGTGAGGAGATGAAGATCGTTCTTCCCTCTCGGTTCTCTGCGAGTATAAGATCCCGGACTTCCTTGATCCCCAGGGGATCAAGCCCGGATATGGGTTCATCGAGGATGAGTATATCCGGGTCGTGAAGGAGTGCTCTCACGATACTCAGCTTCTGCAGCATACCCCTTGAAAACTCCTTTACTCTCTTCCATTCGAACTCTGTAAGATGTACGCGGTGCAGAAGGTGTTTTATCCTTGCATCCGCACTCTTCACCCGGTACAGATCAGCGAACAGCTGTAAATACTCATGGGCAGTCATCCAGTTCCACATACCTATTGGATGCTTTTCCGGTACCACACCTATACGTCGTTTCATGTCGAGACGATTCGGATGAAACCGCTCTCCGAAAAGATGGATCTGACCATATGTGGGCCTGACGATTCCGAGAATCATAAGGATTGTTGTTGTTTTACCGGCTCCGTTTGGTCCCAGGAATCCGTAAATCTCACCGGGCATAATATTGAGCGACAATCCGTCCACTGCCCTGAACTCTCCGAATACTTTTGTAAGTTCCGTTGTCTTTATCAAATGATGTTAACTCCCCCGACTTCCGCTTAATGGGCTTGGGATATTCCAGCTCCGATAAATGAAATACTGCAGCTCATCACTGTATGAATCGAGCGCCGTTCCCAGCTCCTGAAAACCTGCACCATACACATCTCTCCCCACTATGTTATCGATCGTATCCCTTGAGATCTTGCGCGGATCTGCCACTATGATGATATAGTCGAGGACCCAATAGGGAGCCTGGTGGCTCTTCACTTCATCCAATGACAAAGTTGCCCTGTAACGGAAGGTGATATGGGGTGCAGGGTCCCATTCCCACGGAACCTGTCCCGAAAAGAGCACGGTGCCATATGTGGAGCCCTCTCTGGTCGGCTCCTGAATAAAGACACCGTCTTTGATCTGCACCGAAACACGGCACCCAATCCATATATCGAGACAGGGGTGGTTGACGATTGCTCTTCCATCAGAACCTACGGGTCGCAGCTCTAATACCAGATCGCCGTTCTTCGGCTCGCTAAAAACATAAAAACGTTTGAGACCTGGAATAGTATACCCCTCCATTTCAACCGGCTCATCAAGTACATTTTTTCCTCTCTTGAGATTGATAGGTACAGTCCTCTCCCCATAGAATGGCGCGGTCACTTTCATTTCCCATGTGCCCCGCTGAAGCTTCTTAAATCGATAAACGGAGAGGCTGGAATCGGATTGATAGAAACCGCGGATGGTGCGATTTTGCAGAACCGCGGTAAAATCATAGACCCAGGCCTTACTTACCGCATCACGAGCCTGGAACTCAAGCGTCGTATCAAAGGCCCCAGTTTTCAGCCATACTGCCGCAGCTATGAAAACAGGAACCATAGCAATGATGATGATCAAGGTCGTTTTTCGCATGTATCACGAATCAAAGCCAGCGTAGGCGACATGTTATTTTCTATGATGCAACGCTGGTGGGAAAATCAAAGCTCCTTTCTAACAAGATCCATAACCGAAGCGTACACAGCCGTTCTGCCGCTGTCCTCCACAATGAAGAAGGGCGCCCTCTTCATATTCCACTGCCTCACAAGTTTCATCCCCTCACTTTCCGGATCCCTCACATCGGCACATACAATTCTATCTATTTTATCGATCAGTTTCTTCTGGGTCAGGAAATCGGTTACTTCTCTGCATTTGTTGCACTCATTTCCGTCACTGAAAATCTTCTTCACCATCGTAATCTTCGCCATGCCTATGAACACCTCAGTTCATCCTGCAAGGGTGAGCTTCCTGTTCAGCTTCAGACGCTCCTCTGAGAGACCCCATGCCTCAAGGCTGCTCACATACCGGGCATGCAGCTCCTTCGCAACAGCGGCTTTGTCTGAAATGACATCGTGCTGCTGGGTCGGGTCTGTGGGGAGATGGAACAGCGCCGCATTCTTCTCCCCGGGCTGATAGTCAGACGGTTTATTACCGTAGGGCAGGTCAGCTGGAGGAACTTTTTCTGCTCCAGGGTCCTTTGGGATCCCGCACACATGGAGCGACCACTCCTCTGTCGTGATGGTGCTCTTATCAAGGCTGGGCGTTCCATGGGTAAGCGGAAAGGCACTTACTATCATATCGTGTATCCTCTCCTTCTTGCCATTCATGAGAGGAATGAGCGATTTGCCTTGCAGACGATCGATTTCCACAGTCCAATGCCCTGGCTGGGTGAACCCGCACTGCAGAGTCTGTATCATAGTCGTCCCCCCCTCCCGTGCAGTATCGACCAGGTCGAGGAACTCCAGGAAGGTCGCCATCAAATCGGTTGAAGCCACAAGCCCAGGTATGCGTTTCTGCTCCTTCTGACCGGGCATTCGTATCATTAAGGGAACATGGATGATTTCCTCATATAGCCTGACAGTCTCAAAGTAGTCGTTTGATATAAAGGACTTGCCCATAAAGCCGTGCTCACCGAAAAGGAATCCGTGATCGGACGTGAAAACCACCATTGTGTTTTCACGGAGACCAAGATATTCGACCTGATCCAACACCCTTCCGATCCACCTGTCAACCATGGTTGCCTCAGCATAGTACATGGCCCGGCAGTGATGCACTTCCTCCTCGGTAAAAAAGTCAATGGGATAGTACCGTGGGTAAATAACCCGTTCACCCGTATATCCCGGGTTGTACATCTCCACATAGTATTCGGGCGGGTCCCACGGCTCATGGGGATCAAAGGCATCGATCCACAGGAAAAAATCACCCCGATTGTGATTCTTTTCGAGCCATCGGCATGCTTCGATCATGGTTTTTGGAGCAAAATAGTCCTCCTCATACCGCCTGTGGGCTGCATTTCGAAGGTGTGGAATGAGATTTACCGCAGGTGCACGAAGCTTGTCAATCTGACATGGTATGTCTACCGTTTCAGGAAAGCTGTAGAAATTGTCGTTCTCCTGTCCCCTGTTCCAGATATACTGATTAAAACCCCTCTCATAATTGAAGCCATGCTGTATTATATGGGGAGTATCCGCAATGAGCGCCGTATTGTAACCTCCCTCATCGAGAATTTGGGAAATAACAACTTCCTCGAATGGAAGTGGGCTCCAGTCCTGTTTGACAAAGCAGTGGGTACCGGTAAAGATATCGAATCGGTTCGGTACAGTGGGGAAGGATGCGCAGTACGCCCTGTCAAACACGAATGCCTCCGATGAGAGTCTGTCAAGATGGGTCGCCCGCACCGGCGATTTCTCATTGTAGCATTTTAAATTATCCCGTCTGAAGGTATCAGACATGATGACAATGACGTTCATTTCAATATCCCTCCACTTGGGGTATTTGCATGTTCCTCAGTATGGTGTAGTGTACTATGTATACGCTCTATTATCAAAAAATGTATGCTCCTTCAAATTATGGGAACACATCATGTAATTACTTACCATTCACGCCATGCGAACGAGCATCACAGCAGCTCCGCTCCTGCCACATCACCCATTGAGACGAGCTCTCCACCCGCATCCACTGACCGGTGAGAAGCCTCCACCAGACGTGCCGACCCCAGCCCCTCCCGTGCCGATACGGGGGACATACCGCTCTTGCAGAATCGATCGAGCTCCTCGATCAGCCGGTGATCGGCCCCAAAATGAGAGTTTTCGAACCTGTCCGGTTTTTTGTCCAAAACCTCGTGCCGCTTACCGTAGTCGCTTAATACATTAATCCTTCCGAGATGGCGGTTGAGGAGGATTTTCCCCTTGTCCCCCACGATCTCAAAGGTTTCCTGATCGTCCGAATCGGGCCCGAAGAGCGACCAGAACACTGATGCCTTTACCCCTCCGGCGTAGGCAATATTGACGACGCCGTGATCGTTGATGTCTGCACCCGACAGCCAGACGCAGATATCGTGCAGCTTGATAAGCTCAGTTTCTTGGGACCGCGAATCTTCGAAATCCACCATGTTGTCCTGCCTCACCATCTCCTGTTTCTCTCCCACACGATAGGGACACTCACGATCACATTCCCTGCATCGCTTCGGCGCGTTCTCTTCGGGAACATAGACAAGCCTCCCGCCAAATGACGAGACCCTCTCGGGCAGTCCGCCAGCGAACCAGTTGAGTATGTCGAACAGATGTGATACCTTCTCCGCCAGTGCACCGCCCGACCACTCAAGCCGCCGCATATAGGATTGAAATATATT
>CBFDDP010000062.1:0-17484 GCA_965603595.1 uncultured bacterium | reverse complement strand
CGGCTTTTTCCTCTGCAACAGATTGGGCCGTCTCCGGCTCCTCGGCTTTCTCCTCCGCCTGTACCTCATCCGATGCTGCCTCTTCCGGCTCCTCGGCTTTTTCCTCTGCAGCAGATTGGGCCGTCTCCGGCTCCTCGGCTTTCTCCTCTGCAGCAGGTTCCGCCGTCTCCGAAGCAGCGTCGGATACTCCGCTTTCTGGCCCTGCAGCTTCTGCCTCACTCTCCTGGGCCCTAACACCTGCCGCCCCAGGCTCCTCATCGGAGAGGTAGTCTTCTACCTTCTCCGCCTTCTCTCTGGAGGCACGCGCCTGCTCCTCTTCCTCGAGAGAGACGATCTGGGTTTCCTCGGTAATCTCGATCTTTCCCGCCTCGTTCTGACCTTCTATGACCGCTGAGGAAACAATCGCGGCAAAGAGATTTATCGCCCTGATCGCATCATCATTTCCGGGTATGGGATAGTCGATACCGTCAGGGTTACAGTTTGTATCGATAATCGCGACAATGGGAACCTTCAGCCGCATAGCTTCGGCAACTGCAATAGCCTCTTTCTTGGGATCGATGATGAAGATCATGTCCGGGATGTTCTCAAGGTCCTTGATTCCTCCGATGTTTTTAAGGAGTTTCTCCTTCTCCCTGGTGAGGTGAATGACCTCCTTCTTGGTCATGAAATCGAAGGAACCATCCACTTCCATCCGCTCGAGTTTCTTCAGCCTCTGTATACTTTTCTGGATGGTTGCAAAATTGGTGAGCATGCCACCGAGCCAGCGGTTCGCCACAAAGGGCATACCGCAGCGGTTTGCCTCTTCGACTATAGCTGATTGTGCCTGCCGCTTTGTACCGACGAACAGGATGGTACGGTTGCTTTTTGCCAGTTCCTTTACGACATTGTAGGCGCTCTTGAGATGGGTAATGGTTCTCTGCAGGTCAATGATATGAATGCCGTTTCTTTCGGTAAATATGTAGGGTTTCATCCGCGGGTCCCACCTGCGTGTTTGATGCCCAAAGTGAACCCCAGCTTCGAGAAGCTCTTTCATGGTTACAATCGCCAATTTATTCTCTCCTCCTGTTAATCTGGAGTAATAGTATTCCGGGATTCCCGGGCCATCGGGAAATAGAACCCGCACACGGTTCAACCGGTTTAATAAATCAACCGGTATACTCTTTCTCGTACAGCCAAAGACTGCCGGAAGATGAATTACCTCCTCACAGGAAGGTAGTTCCCATCACTCCTGAAATATTCAAAACCCCTTAGCAGGGTGTACAGCTTCTCAACAGGCAGGCCCATGATGTTGTAGTATGAACCCTCAATGCGTCGGATAAAGAACGCCGCGTGGCCCTGTATGGCATATCCTCCCGCTTTGTCAATCCACTCGTCCCCCTGTACGTAACCTTCAATCTCTTCGTTACTCAACCTGACAAAACGGACAGAAGAGATGGAGCAACCACTGCGGGTAAGACCACTGCCCGCATCACGCACTGTTATACCGGAGAGGACCTCATGCCGGTTGCCGCTGAGCATTCGTATAGACGCTCTGGCCTGTTCTGCATTCTCAGGCTTTCCCAGGACCCTGCCATTAAAAAATACAACGGTGTCGACTCCTAGTACAAGCCCTCTGGTAAAACCGGAAGCCGCCTCCTCAACCTTTTTTCGGGAGACATTCATTACGGAAGAACGCACGGTCTTTCTGTAATGGGCAGCTTCGTTGATTTCAATGTTACAGACGATAAAGGGTATACCCAGCCGATGAAGTATTTCCCTCCGTCTTGGAGACTTCGATGCGAGAATTAGGGTATCCATCGTTAGGTAACAGGTGCTCATGTAAAGGAGCCATGTAAATCTAATGATATTATGGTCTTTCGTCAACCCAAGATCCACCCGGGCAGGGTACGCATCCGAGCAAATAATTGATATTGTGATGGAGGGGGGTTATAATTAGTGCGTATTGAATAATAAGTTTTTATAAAACCAATAGAGTTTGTTACAGTCATGGAGCTCCTAAATATAAGTTGACAAAGCACTAGGCCTATACTATTCTCATAACGCGAGGTGTAAACCGAATGCCGGCCCCCAATCAAGTTCAGCTTTCCTTCTTGAGGTTCAAGAAAAACTCCTACATAAACGTGGAAGGCAAGAAGGACGCTGACCGTTTCTATATCATCAGGGAGGGGCAGGCACAGATAGCAAAAGAGGCTGAAATCATTGAAGAGGACACCGGGAACATCCTCTATCCGGGAGACTTCTTCGGCGTCGTTTCCTGCATGAGTCAGCACGCAAGCATTGAATCGGCAAAAGCGCTCAGCGACGTAACCGTTGTTGCCGTATATCGCGATCAATTCGGGCTGCTCATCCAGAAACATTCGCCCATCGCCATGAAGATCATAAAATCTTTCAGCCACAAGCTGCGTTACTTCGATTCGGCGATCACACGCCTCTCCTTCAAGGGAAACGTGGAGGAGAACCCCAAGTATCTCTACAACATTGGTGATTACTACCTTACCAAGAAACAGCTCAACCACGCATTCTACGCATTCAAGAAGTTCATGCAGTACTGTCCCAGTGCACCGCAGGTTACTGAAGCCAAGAACAAGATGCTCAAACTGCAGGCGCATATAAAAGCCGACCAGATTTCAAAGAAACAGAGCGGCTTTGTGAGGCATTTCGCAGACGACGAACTCCTATTCTGTGAGCATGAACCAGGTGATGAACTGTTTATCATACAGAAGGGCAAGATTAAAATCACGAAGATCGTGGACAACAACGAAGTGCTGCTCGCGGTTCTTAAACCGGGAGACATATTCGGTGAAATGGCCATTCTCGAGAACAAGCCCAGGAGCGCATCTGCCATCTCATTCGGAGAGAGCGAATGCCTGGTTGTATCGAAGAACAACTTCGAAGGAATGGTGAAGAAGAACCCGCAGCTCGGAACCAAGCTCATAACCCTGCTCTCCGAGAGGATCTGGAAGGCCTACAGGCAGCTCGCCAACATACTCATCTCAGATCCTGTTGGCCGTATGTACGATATGCTTCTCACTGTGGTAGAGGAGAACAGGGTGACCATTGCCCACAATGCCCTCTACACCTTTGAATTCGGTCCGGACGAGCTGATAAAAATGGTGGGGCTTCCGGCGGATGAGGGCAATATTCTGATTCAGAAACTTTTTGAGAACAAGAAATTTAAGCTGCAGGACCGGAAAATCATTGTAACCGATATAGAGGAACTGGCAAAGCAGGTAGGCTTTTATAAAAAGATGGACCTTCTCGAACGCAAGCGTCAAAAAGTTGCGGACAATACCACGGGATAACCTCCACTAAAGTATCCTCTCCACCTCCACACTATCTTTTTGCCGGTTGTACGTAACCTTCACATTCGAATCGCGGAACTCCGGCTCGTAGATAGATTTCCCGAAATGTATCTTCACACCCCGAAAGAGGGCATCCCTGACGATAATTTCTGCGTCGTGAAACTCTTCGAATTTGGTCACCATTTCCGACTCTTTGGTTCTCAACTCATTGATCGCTATCTTCGCGACTGTCCCCTTCTTTCGGGCATCCTGATAGAGCTTCTTCAGATTGTCAGGAAGGCCTGCCGGGTCAGGATTGACCTTTTTGAGCTTCTCGAGGACGAGCAAGATCTTCTTCAGTGCTCTTTCACATTTCTGAATCTTCATCTGAATCTCCTCAATCCTAGCCTCCAGCGAGAAGTCCGACCCCACGCGAACCTCCATGCGGTGTTCAGACTCGTTTCCCAGAACCTTGACCTCGATCCCCTCTCTTGCCTGGATTTCGCCCCCAATGATCTGGCCCTTTTCCTGCAATGCGACGATTCGAGAACCCGCAATCATTTTACAATTCAGAGCTGCTCTCTGTATATGAATGTCCTGCCCTGCCTGTATATTCGCATTTTCTGCAAACTTTGCCCTCACATCACCACCCACACGGATCAGGCCCTTGTTTTTCCCAACAATGCCACCTTTCACTTCCAGGTTCCCATCAGTCTGTATGACAGCATTGCCCACGTTGCCCCCAACGACTATGTCCTTTTTGGCAAACACGTTGAAGGTATCCTGTACACTCCCTTTGATGTGTACGATGCCGCTGAACTTGATATTACCCGTCCTCGGACCCACGTCTCCCTCAATTACAAACACTGGTTCAACGGACAGTTTACTTCCGTCCATGACAAGCTGGCCATTGATTTTCGCGCAGTATTCAACTCTTTCGCCTTTGTCCTCAACACGAATGTTATTGCCGAGTTCGATATCAACGGGCTTCCCCTGCTGGGCCTTAACCACCTCCCCTTTAACCGTATGGCCGTCTTTCTGGCCGGGTGTCTCACGCTTCATGAATGCCACGAGCTGATCGGCTTTCACACTCGTCACACGGTCGAGGTCCTTGAAATCTGCACGTCCGTCTCCGCGAACCTTTACGGCGCTCCCCGACGCCTGCATGACATGAAGCTCGAGAGTCCCATCCTTCCCGTGTACTGCTTCTTCACCCCGCGCAACGATGAGATCGTCAATTGACTCACCCTTTTCCTGCACTGTCGTAACAGCTTCCTCAATTGACTGCTGGTCGATTCCTAAACTGACCCCCTGTTTATTCAATTCCCCGAGCACGTCATCAACAGAAATTTGTCTCGCACCACCAATCGATGGAACAATTGACAGGGCTGCGCTCATCTCATCATTGGAGATTGCGATACTGCACTGTCCGCGACGGTACATCCTTCCCTTTAAATAAAAGGTGCCCTTATCATCCTTCATAACCTCAACAACGCCTGTGGTGCACATTAAGAAATGGGTTCCTTTTTCAACTGTCATATTCTTACCGGGCACAAGCCGTGGGACCTGCACCTTTCTGGCGGGTACCGTTTCACCCAGAACGTTCTTCCCATCTCTACCGAAAACAGCTGGTTCCACAGTAGCGATCAGATCACCCTGTTTGGCATAACCACGCTTCACCAGTGTCCTCTTCGATTCCTCTTTGGGTGCGGATGTTTTTCCCTTTCCCACATCTCCTTTCCCCGTTCTCGCAAAATCGGACGCATCTTTTTTCTTTTTCTTTCCCAGTCCCCGCTTCATACCATGCACACTCTCTTATCACGTATTCTCTTGTTCCTGATCAGCCTCGCCAAGGGCCGCTTCATCTTCACCGAAGTGATACTGTATCATGCCATCCTTTCCCTCTTCAGGAGGTAATCCCTTCGCAATAATGACACCCTCCTTCTCCTCATGCGTCTTTTCGACTGTGATTATGAGCTTCTTCAACAGTTCTTCATTGATACCGAAAACCACGCCTGCAGAGGTAAGCTCATTCTTAACGGTACCAAACTCAAGCGGGTTACCGCCATGCTGAGAAGGATAGAGCGAAATCTGAGCACTCATTCGATCATCACTGATCTTGATCTCGCATGAACCATCAACCCTTTCCCGCCACTGCTCGCCGGCCTCTATTACCGAGTGAAGCGACTCTTCAGGCTGTGGCGAAACCATCTTCTCAACTTCCTTTATTTCTGCCTGCTTCTCCAAAGGCTCTTCTGCAAGGAAACCGAGTTCATGTTCCAACTCGTCCAGTTCAGCAACGCCAGCTCGTTCAAGCCGGTCGCGCAGTTCATCGGGTATGTCTACCTGAGCAAGTTCTTTGAGATCGTTGCTTCGCATGATCTCCTGAGCCTTTTCCTCGAGGTTTCGTTTTGGCGTTCCCGCCTTTTTGACCTGACCGTTTCCTTTATCTTTATTTTTCGGCATGGGGTGTCTCCAACTGCTCAACAGTTTACCATCGGCCGTTTACGGATGTCAACCTTTCAGCAACAGATGTATGATCTGCACCATGATAGATGGTCTCATAGTACGCTCATCATAAAAAACAGCACCTGCATGGCAGGTGCTGCATATCCCTGTGTTCTGTTTTCGGGTTGATCAGTACATACCGCCCATTCCGCCCATTCCGCCGCCTCCAGGAGGCATCGGAGGCATCGCTTCCTTCTTCTCGGGAATATCGGTCACAAGCGTCTCAGTGGTGAGCAGCAGGGCAGCAACGCTTGCGGCATTCTGCAGCTCTGATCTCACGACCTTCGCGGGATCGATAATACCTGCTTTGTACATATCTACCCACTCGAGCTTCGCAGCATCAAAGCCGGTAGTCTCAGGCTCCTTCTTCGCCCGTTCAGCTACGACCGAACCGTCAAACCCTGCATTGTTCGCAATCTGACGGATCGGCTCTTCCAGTGCCCTGAGAATGATTTTCTGACCGATTTCCTCATCTCCACTCAGCTTGACCTTTTCAATTGCCTTGATGGCGCGAAGCAGTGTGATACCGCCACCGGGAACGATTCCCTCTTCGACAGCAGCTCTTGTTGCGGAGAGTGCATCCTCCACGCGGTGCTTCTTCTCCTTGAGTTCCACCTCGGTAGCTGCACCCACGTTAATGACGGCAACGCCGCCTGCCAGTTTGGCCAGCCGCTCCTGCAACTTTTCCCTGTCATAGTCTGAGGTTGTCTCCTCGATCTGTGCCTTGATCTGGGCTATACGTCCCTGAATGGCCTTGGTATCTCCAGCGCCCTCGACTATGGTGGTGTTCTCCTTGTCCACGGTGATTCGCTTTGCCCCTCCGAGATCCTTGACATCGGCATTCTCGAGTTTCATGCCCATCTCCTCCGAGATGACCTTGCCGCCGGTGAGAGTGGCGATGTCCTCGAGCATGGCCTTTCTTCTGTCACCGAAACCAGGTGCCTTGACCGACACCACATTCAGTGTTCCCCTGATCTTGTTGACCACCAGGGTCGCAAGCGCTTCACCCTCGACATCCTCAGCAATAATGAGAAAGGGTTTTCCCATCTGGGCAACCTTCTCGAGTACGGGAAGCAGGTCCTTCATGGCACTGATCTTCTTGTCATGAATGAGGATGAGTGCATCTTCGGCTACCGCGGTCATGTTCTCTGCATTTGTAATGAAATAGGGAGATAAATAGCCTCTGTCAAACTGCATACCTTCCACAACTTCCAGATGTGTTTCCATTGACTTGGCCTCTTCAACGGTGATGACACCATCCTTACCGACCTTGTCCATGGCATCGGCGATGAGCTTGCCGATTTCAGGATCATTGTTTGCGGAGATTGCAGCGATATTGGAGACCTCTTCGGCTGTCTCAATCTTCTTGGACATCTTCTCAATATGTTCCACACAGGCTTTCACAGCCTTTTCGATACCACGCTTGATATCCATCGGGTTTGCACCGGCAGTAACGTTCTTAAGACCTTCCTTGATAATGGACTGTGCGAGCAGTGTTGCAGTAGTCGTACCGTCACCCGCGACGTCGTTGGTCTTGGTGGCGACCTCCTTGACCAGCTGTGCACCCATGTTCTCAAAAGGGTCTTCCAGTTCGATTTCCTTCGCTATGGTGACACCATCGTTCGTTACAGTGGGTGCACCAAACTTCTTGTCAAGTACAACGTTTCTCCCCTTGGGCCCCAATGTAACCCTAACCGCATTCGTGAGTTTGTCGACACCCTTCAGCAGGGTTCGCCTCGAATCCTCATCGTAAAGCAATTGTTTTGCCATCTTATCGCCCTTCCTTTCTTTCTTACGTATTCTATTTTTTCTGAAAGATAATAAGGTAGTTTTCTAAAATCAAGATTTTTTTTAAATCCGCCTTTCTCGTAACTTGTACAGTCATAAACTTTTAGAATAACCCTGGAGATTTCTATGGAAGGTGAGCATAAGCCTTGGTAGGAAACGTAAAAAAAGCCACCCATCGGACTTGAACCGATAACCTGCGCATTACGAATGCGCTGCTCTACCATTGAGCTAGGGTGGCATATAGGTGTGCCGAGAGGCGGAATCGAACCGTCGACACGCGGATTTTCAGTCCGCTGCTCTACCGACTGAGCTATCTCGGCTTTCAAAGTGTTGAATAATGTACCAAGAGAAGGATTATTAGTAAACTATTTTTTACCCCAGTCCCCCTTCCAAATAAAACACCCAGCCTCCCAGCTGGGTGTTTTATTGTTCCTTCTATGTCAGGGTTCGTACTATCGCTCGGATTCGACAACAGCGTGCTGCATCTTGATCTCTTCCTGATGCCTCAGCACCTGGAGAATTCCGAGCCTCCTAACTTCAGCGGCTCTCTTGGCATCCCTTCTTGTCTGCAGTATACCCCAGGCTGCTTCGTCGTTGATGTCGCGCTCGGTTTCGAGAATGGCCAGATCATACACCATCTGTACATCCTTGATATAGGTGACGAAATCACCACCGATCTGGCTCCCATGCCTGTAGATCGTGAAGTGGCTGAACTTGATCGAGGGCATGGTTTCCGGATAGAGTGGTTTTCTGCGCAGATCCCGCTGCTTCACGTCGGTGATATAGTTCGGGTTGCCCCAGGTGAGGGTTCTCCAACCGTCGAAATCGAGATAGCCGAGGAACATCTCACGTACCGCTTCCTGCCCATCCTTGAGCGAGACTGAGAAACCGTGAGGAAAGTTTCTACCCGTTACCCGCACGGATATGGACTTGATGGTACCCACATTTCGCAGAACGCCCTTGTTGACGAACTTATTACCTGCTCCTGCCTCTTCACCCTCTGCATCCTCATAAAAAGGAATTTCAAAGGGCGGCATGATCTGTGCCCATGAGTTAAACGGTGCGGTTGGAAAATGAACCCGGATACCCATCACATCCCCCTGCATCTGGCGGCTCGGAACCGGTTTTGCAAAGGAGAGGATCCGGTTTTCTGCGGATGCGGATGAGGGGGCAAGCTTAACTGCCCAGTTCGGTATGCTCATATCAACCTTGAGCTCCTCGATTCCTTCAGCCATCGCTCCCGGATACCTGGAGAAATCAACATCCGTGCCCTCAAGACTCTGAAAATCAATGAGAACCTTCGGGCCTCCGGCAACCTCCTGCTGCGCGAAACCAGTCACGCCTGCGCATACGAAGAGGGCACATATCACAAAAAATAATGACCTTTTCATTTTTGGACTCCTTTCCACGAGTACTACCCCCCTAATTCAAATTATTAACACTATTCTGCATCTGTCAAATCTTCCCTTGCACGAGAAGGAAGGGAATCTCATGAATTGTATCGGTAAATATAGACGTTTCCTTTAACGTTTTTTCTTCATCAGATGGGCCGGTCAAATGTGCTGTTCAGAGAAATACTGCTGAAGGTGCACACCGGCTCAATGCCCTCAATGAGTATCTTTACCCCGTCAAGTTCCCTGTTGTTCAGAAAAACAGAGTTCACAATCGCACGAAGTGCAAGTACCGGTTCATCCTGCAGAGATTCGACCAGCATCCAGCCAAAGTATACGTATGCAATCCCCTCTCTGATAATGACCTTCTGAACCTCAGTATCAGGGTTGAACAGTCTCTCGTACTTACTTTGCGTGGGACCTGAAATGAGCTCCTTGAGCACCCAGAAGATCCGTTCATTGGGGGACTCAGTGTTCGGGATGTTCACTTTTTCCATCACGAGACGCTGGGATTCCCTGTCCTTCACGAGAATCTTGATTTTCTCGGTGCTTCTGTTGCCGTAGAAATTGAAGAACAGCGATACTGAAAAGAAGGTGATGAGCAGAAAAAGGAAGTAGCGTTTGATGTATTTTCTCATGGCTTCGTTATACCCATCATGCCCTGTTGCTACTTCATTTATAGTACAGTATGGATATCCTGTCAAGTGAACCCGCAGATTTATAGTAAGCTGCTACCCTAATTCATTAATTATTTATCCATTAATAATTTCGTGTAAACCCCTCGGTCTTGGTGAAGGCTGTGATAAATTCTTCGACCCCGTCAGAGATGCCGCGGGCGATACGTTTCTGATAGTCCGATTGCTGAAGCAGTACAGCTTCCTCTTCATTTGTCACAAAGCCGATCTCCACAAGCACAGCCGGCATCTTAGACTCCTTCAACACATAGAAGAAAGCACCCTTCACCCCCCTGTTTTTACTTTTTGAATCAACACGGTGCTCCAGTCCGCTTTGAATGTACTCCGCCAAGAGCATGCTCTCCCTGCGGTACTCGATATCAACGAGTCGGTTGATAATCTCCCCTATATAATCGTTTGAATCCTCGATCTCGAAGTGCAGCACTGAATTCTCTCTCGATGCCACATCACGCGCATCATCACCCACAGCGTCGAGTGAGAGAAAATAGGTTTCATACCCCCTCGAATTCGTGGAGAAGGAAACGTTTGCGTGAATGCTGATGAAGATCGGGTTTTTTACCGGATCGATACCGTTTGCCACACTCCCCCTGTCCTCGAGGGAGAGAAAGATGTCATCCCTCCTGGTGAGAAGGATCTCCTTGCCTCTGAATCGTCGGCGGAGATCTTTTTTGAGCTCCAGAGCGACATCAAGGACAATGTCCTTTTCGTTCAACTGGTCCAGGCCAATTCCACCCGGGTCCTTTCCGCCATGCCCGGCATCGATGACAATGGCATCGATTTCACCGATCTCAATTGAGGAAAGCTCATCCCTTCCGGTGCGTTCCGCGTACACTGCAGCAGACCCCTTCGCCCTGGAAGCACCCATTTCCCTATGCATGTTTTCCCTCGACCTCGGCTGCTGAACCGCAAACAACTCACCGTCGTATTCCCAGGCATAAGGTCGGCCCATCACATAGTAGACAAACATATCAACCGCTCCGGAGTATGCATGTATCACCCCTCCTTTCAGCTCGAGCTCTTTCTCGAGAAACAACACCTTTTCTCCCGCATATACCTCCCTCGATCCGAGGATGTAGACGATCCGGCTGTCCGCATGCTCAACGGTGAGCATACCGGTTGAGGAGGAGAATCGGTAGTCGTAATCGAAATATTCGATGACCTTCAGGAAGGGTATGGTCTCCGCGCCTGTCGATTCATCCTTTGGTGCTGCGGCTGACAGGAAAATGGAGAGTGACAGACATATAATGATTGGAAGTGCACTATACTTTGATGCCGTAATACTCAAAGGTGTCTCCAAGCCTGAGGACACGGGCGATACCGGTATAGAGGGTATTGAGCAGGGATATGTTTCTCCTCACACCCAGCTTCCGGAAAAAACGTTCCGGATGTATACCTGTGACGCGCACCCGGCATTTACGAAACCCGTAGGTTCTTAAGAATCGCACGAAGTTCCGCGGGCAGGTATCGAAGTAATGGTCCCTCGGATGCCCATGCACATACTGTCTCCGATCAATACGGGAGCTGGCTCCACTTCCATTGGGGAGTGCAAAAGCAATGAGTCCCCCCCGAATCAGCACAGTATACGCCCTTTCAATAACCTTTTCGACATCCTTGAAGTGTTCGACAACGAAAAAAAACGTAATCACGTCGAAACTTTCAGGTTCGAAGGAAGTGTCCAGGAATGAGCTGTTGATCACCGACATTCCCAGATGTATCTGTGCCCAGTCGGCTGCAAAGCCGGAGACCTCCACACCGGTCGGCTCCCATCCCCGCTCCCGCGCCACATCCAGAAAAAAACCGAGTGCACAACCCACATCGAGAAGCATCTTGGATTGCACCGAGTGCCGCTGTACGTGAACACTGCACCCTCTACCAGATCCCCGCTTTGTGTATCGCTCGATGATGTCCAGCCGCTCCTTCGCCATGCGGGAGATGTTCTTTCGGTCATCTATATAGCTCTTTCCATACTGAGCCCTATACTCGGAGAGGAAATAGTCACCTTTCCCGTATATGTCGCCCGGGCCCTCGAGCTCATGGAGAAATATGTCGCCGCATCTCCTGCAGGCCATGAGCGTGTAGGTGTTTTCCCGCTTGAGCGCAGCATATACACCATGACCGAAGAAACACCCCTGTCTGCCCGCGTGCAACGCCTTCTCGATTACAGAAAGTATCCTCTCAGTTCCCCTGTCATCGATTTCTTCCGGGCCCAGATCAGCACAGCCTCGAAGGTCATGCTGGTTCGCAAGTGCAGCCTCGAGACGCCCTGAAAGCTCCTCTTCCCCCACAGTTCCGTAATAACCGAGATTAACCACACCACCTTTCAGCGTTGCGGCGAGCTCATCGTGATAGCGTGAATGGTTGAGCAGTATGAGAGGCACACCGAGAAACCGGGCCTCGAACACGGTCATTCCGAAGGAGGTGATGAGAACCGTGGCCCGAGTGAGGATTTCCCCCATGTTTCCGGATTTATCAGCCAGCGTATAATCGCCGTCAGGCGTTTCATGGGTAAAAAGGGGGCCCTGCACCACGACAGGCCTGACACCAATGCGGTTGAGCGCTCCTGTTACGAGTCCCGTGAGATTGTATGGATCCGCACCACCGAAACTGACGACTACATCTGTTCGCCCTTCTCGGATTATCCCCCTTTGAGTTGCCATGCCCGCATCACGGATAGCCCGGTCCAGTACGATATAGCCGAGTCCCGTAAAGTTGCCCGTGTATCCTTCAACTGTGGGGAGGGCGAAGATAGTCGTATGGGCAAAGCGGCGGCCGGCCCCCCTATCGTCGAGGGAGACGACCGGAGCCCGCCTGCTATACCTTCTCATAACCCTTCCCCTGGTATCACGCTGATCGGAGAAAATGAGGTCTACACTACCGGCCTCCTCAAGGGTACTGACACTGGTATAGCGTGATGACACATCCCCATAGCCCGAGAATTCGGAATCCGCTCCTGTACGTATGTAGAGTATCCCTTCGAAGAGAATGGAGCCCTCATCAATGAGGGTCATGCACCGCTTGAGATGGCCATAGCCATACGCACCACCTGCGGCAGTACAGAATAGGACAACTGGTCTGGTCACTGGCATCTACCGGTTATCAAGATACCTGATCACCTCATGCACAACAATCGGCCTGTCGCTGTACAGGGCTTCATAAATCTGGCACATATTCCTGTAATCCTCTTCAGTATCCACGGTGAGGCGGATGTCGGGCCGTATCAACTCATCTTCAGGATTCCCCCTGACTATGGTGTACTCAGTTTCGTGCCGGTACAGATACTGTGTGATGTGTTCCCGCTCGAATGGATCTTTGGTTATACCATGAACCTCATCGAGCACCCTACGCCGAATCACCTCGACACCGGTACCGTAGGGCAGTTGTGGATAGAGGGTGAGGTCGGCGTTTTTAGTATGGTGCAATTCCACGGCCCTGTCCAGGTAATGAATCGACACGAGCGGGTTGTCGCCCGTTGCCCTCACAATGGTATCCACATCGTGCGCATGGGCTGCCTCCACGAACCGCCGCAGTACATCCTCCTCACTTCCAATGTAGAGAGACACCCCGTATTGCTCGACAATACCTCGAAGGGCTGGTGCCGTATCCTGAGTGGTAGCCACGATGATTGAAGAGGGCTTTCGTGCGCATTGGAGACGCAACAGAATGTGCTCGAATATGCTCCTGCCGCACAGCGGGAGAAGAAGCTTTCCGGGGAGACGGGTCGAGGCGATACGCACCTGAAGAATGATCGATGTCCTATTCATGACAGGGAGGCTTAGAAATTAAAGGTATAGTATTCGTCACAGATACTGCAGTCCTGATCATACGTGCCTGCACAATGGTCCAGATACACCTTCTCATTGCCCTTCCACAACTTTTCGATCGGATCACTGTTCAAATTGCCGAGGAGAAATGAGGCGTTGAAGTCCTGCTTGCATCGGGGCACATCCCCGTTTTGCAGGACGACGAGGTCACGCATCAAATGCCAGCACGGCTGCCGATCGAGCGGTCGCAGGTCGGCCTGTGAACGCTCGGGGAGAATCCCCAGATAGGTATTGTACTTCTGTATGATTACCTGGGCACCGTCTGAATCCCACTGATCGTAGAACTGAAGCATCTCCCCCTCGTTTTCATCCATGCGGACCATCTGAACATACACATTCTTCAAGCCCTTCGAGAGCAGATACCGTACATTCCTCTCCACACGCCTCAGGTCCCCCCCGCGGATCTTTCTGTAGGTATCCTCCTGCACTGCATCCACATCAAATATGACGCTCAAATTGTCACTGTTCAACCCTACTACATAGTCAGCGAAATCTGGCGTGAACAGGTACCCGTCACTTTCAAGAATGAGGTTAACGCCCGAATTCTCGAGAGTGTACTCAATAAAACCTTTTATGTCAGGATGGAGGACAGGTTCCCCCATGTTTGAAAAGGCCATATAGAACTCGTCGGTAAAGGATGACAGACGGTCGAAGATATTCCGGTAGGTTTCGAGGCCCATATCACCACGATCCCGCTTTAGGCCGGCATGGGGAAGATACGCACAGGGCCCGTTGGTCCTGTTGGTCACCTCCACCTCCACAAAGGAGGGAAGGGAGCGCAGTATGCCGGGTTCCTCGTCAACGAGACTGCAGAACCGCTCATAGGTACACTCGGTCCCCCCTCTCCCGATAACCCGCTCCGTAATGACCCTGTTTCGTCTCGGTGAGAGGGTAAGCTCTATACGCCTGAGCTTCATGTCTCTCGAAGCAAAGTATGTTTCAATATCAAAGGAATTGATCTCCTTCTGTAGGGAGGTGAAAAGTGTGTCCCTTCCGAGTTCTTCGTCACCTGCCCGAAGAAGAGAGATTATCTTCGGCAGGAGTTCGACCTTCATAACTTCAGGAGTGACGCCGAGGGGAAAACCTTCACCGTATGTATATTCGGCTATCTCATCACGATGAAGATCGAGCATTGACCGGCTCACGCCGGCATCGAGAAGAGGTGTATCAATGAAAAAGTAGAGGCAATCTTCATAACTCTTTATCGCATCATGCACTTCACTGAGTACCTGGGCAGCTTTGCGGCTGTGTATGGTTACTCTTTTGAAACCCTTGATCAGGGGGCCCAGCTCTTTGAGAATTTCCGGATCGGCAACAATATATATACCTTGCCTTGGTGCAAGCTTCTCTGCTGTGCGCAGCAGAGATTCAGCATACTTCATATTTTCCGATACCGCGCTCCACTGAGCAGGGTCGAGCAGAGCATTGATGACCACGGCATGACTCATAGAGCCTATGTTATCGTAAATCCCGGGAGGGGTCAATGCATTAATCTCTGTGCAGGGTACCGGCACCTATTGACAAGCACCTCACAATTCCTTACCCTTTGATCATGGATCTGGAGAAAATCACTCCCCTTCGCAATGTACTCACCGTCAGCGATGTAACGCGGATGGTGAAACAGCTTCTCGAGTCAAACTACACCGATCTCTGGGTGAGCGGAGAAGTCTCCAACTACACACGCGCCTCTTCTGGACACATGTATTTCACGCTGAAGGACGAACGGGCCGTTATACGGGCGGTTCTCTTCAAGGGTTATCAGAAGGGAGTGCGTTTCGAAATTGAAAACGGCCTGAAGCTGATCGTTCACGGAGCTCTAAGTGTATTTGAAAAGAGGGGTGAATACCAGATCATCGTGGATTTTCTCGAGCCTGAGGGCCTGGGCGCCCTTCAGCTCGCATTTGAACAGCTCAAGGAAAAGCTGCAGAAGGAGGGCCTCTTCGATGAGTCGAAGAAGAGGCCTATACCCGCATTTCCCGACGTGGTAGGTGTGATTACTTCAGAAACGGGAGCAGCCATACGGGACATACTCAACGTTATCGGCAGACGTCACAGTGGGGTACGAATCATCATATATCCCACTCTCGTACAGGGGGATGAAGCCGCGCACTCTATTGCCAGGGCTGTTCAGAGGGCCAATGAGAGAAAAGAGGTTGACGTCCTCATTGTTGGCCGGGGCGGAGGATCCATCGAGGACCTCTGGCCCTTCAATGAAGAGGTTGTTGCCAGGGCACTGTACAAAAGCAAGATACCGGTTATCAGTGCGGTTGGACATGAGATCGACTTTACCATAGCCGATTTTGCGGCCGATATGCGCGCACCCACGCCCTCAGCTGCAGCCGAAATCGTCGTCAGAAATAAAATTGAACTTCTCCGCACCTACGCTGACCTTCACAGAAGGATGTTCGAAACAATGGAGAGGACCGTGCAGAGCAGAAGGGAGCAGCTTTCCCGGTTCACCGTGGGGGCCCTTCAGGACAAGGTGAATCGCCTCATCCACGAAAAACAGATGGGCCTGGATGATCTTACCAGATCGCTCACCGCAACCATGGAGACAACCCTTACCCGATTGAGGGGACGCTTCGAAAAACTCGTGGGCCAGCTCAACGTGCTGAGCCCCCTCGCAACGCTCTCCCGCGGATATTCTATCGTATCGAGGATGCGTGACGGTAAAACTGTTCTTTCAATCAATAATGTCGCCCCAGGTGAGGAGATCAGCACCCTGGTCCAGGATGGAAGGGTGTACAGCAGGGTTCGAGATGTAGAAAAAAACAAACCGTACTCATAGACCACTTACTGGAGAAGATTATGGCTACCAAGGACAACTTCGAAGAAGCGTTGAGCAGACTGGAAGAGATCGTTCGCGAACTGGAGAAGGGAGAGATCGGTATTGAAGAGGCCCTGAAGCTCTTCGAGGAGGGAACGGGTCTCTCAAAGCTCTGCGCCAAGAAACTGTCGAATGTGGAAAAGAGAGTCGAGATCCTGAAAAAGGGCGAAAAGAATGAAGAGGTGCTCGAGCTCTTTCAGGAGCTTGATGAAGAATAAATACCGTAAACCATCATCCCTTTTACACTCCTGAATTGCCCCCTTTCAACCGATAGTTAAATAAAACAATTTTAGCTTTCGGATGGCTCGCTCCGAAGGATAATGTGAGCTATACTTTGTAGTAGTATGATACATGTACACATGTGTAGAGACGTGATATGAGGATTCGCTCAAAAGTTCTGCTCGTCGTACTTCCCCTGCTCATCTTTCCCGCATTCCTTATCGGCTACACCGGATTAATATCTGCAAAGAACGGCATTACGAAGGTGACAAAGGAGTTCCTCTCATACAAGGCTGCCGAGATGTATAAATTCTGCAGCAGACAGGAGGACATTCTGGTCGAAACGGGGCTTGCCGATATTGGTGACTATCGACAGATCGCCCAGAGATCAGCCCAGGAATATTCAGATATTATTCGCCTTTCGGAATCAGGGTATTTCATGGCATTCGACTCGACAGGCACGGTTATTTTTCCCACCGAAGTCACAGAAAACATAAGTGAGGTGGATTTTTACAAGCAGATCACCCAAAGCGAATCGGGACTCATTACATTTGAATTCAACGGAGACAACAGGATCGGCTACTTTCTCTACTTTGAACCCTGGGACTGGTATATTCTACTCAGTGAGAGAAGCGATGTGTTCTATGAGAACGCCAACAATATCAGGAAGCAGATGATCTACACCATCGGCGCCACGGTGATATTTGCCGTGGGCATCATTTTCTTCTTCGTCAAGAAACTGACCGACCCCGTACGAAACGTGGTTGTCACCATGAAGGACATCATAACGAGCAACGACCTCTCAAAAAGGGTCAGGGTGGAGTACGATGACGAGATCGGCCACCTTTCAACCTGGTTTAACCGCATGGTGGGCGACCTGGAGTTTGCGTACAATCAAGTCAAGCAGTACGCCTATAAGAGCGTCCTCGCAAAGAACAGTGAGGAGAGAATACG
>CBFDDP010000061.1:0-17633 GCA_965603595.1 uncultured bacterium | reverse complement strand
TCGATCTCTTCAGCAAGTACAGGTCCGAGTCCATCATCCTGGCGGCCCGGGTTCCCGTACCCGTAAAGAAGTATGGTACTCAATCCCTTCAGTCCCTGACCTTTTCGTCGAGCACTTTGCCCTCAGAATCGAGCAGCATCACCTGCATGGGCATCTGTCCGACCGCGTGGGTCGCGCAGCTCAGGCAGGGATCGTACGCCCTGATGGCCACCTCAACCAGGTTCAGCAGGGGTTCGGTGATTTTATTCCCCTCCAGATATTGTTCAGCAACAATACGAACCGATTCGTTCATGGGCTGATTGTTGCTCGTCGTCGAAACGATGAGATTGGCCATGGTGATCTGGTCGTTGTCGTCGACCCGGTAGTGATGGAACAGGGTGCCGCGCGGTGCTTCGATGATGGCGATACCCTCCGGTCTCCTCTCGCCCGTCACGAGCAGGTCATCCTTCTGCAGATCAGGATCATTGAGAAGCTCCTTGATCTTCTCGGCACTGTGTACTGTTTCGATGAGCCGTGCCCAGTGATAAGCCATGGTGGAGTGCACCGGCCTTCCCTTGCCAAGTGCCTTGAACTCCTGCCGTTCCTTCTCTGCAATCGGTGAGTCGATGAAATCACAGTTGTTGACACGCGACAGAGGTCCTACCCGGTACCAGCCCTTTTCCTGTCCCAGTGAGACGATAAAGGGGAACTTCATGTAGCTCCAGTTCCGCACGCCTTCCTTGATATACTTGTAGTAATCGACTGGTTCCACCATGTCGAAAATGTTATTGCCGTCCTTGTCCCTGACGCGAAGTTTTCCATCATAGATATCCAAAGCGCCGTCTTCGCGAACGAGGCTCACATCATTGGACTCGAAGCTTCCAAGGGGTCCGAGTGTGTCGATGTCCTTCATGTACAGCTCTTTGTACAGGTTCAGTCCGTCCACGGCCCACTGTATCATCTGGTCAACGTCCTTTAAGAGGAAATCCCGTTCCTCTATTGAGAGGTTCTTGTTGAATCCGCCCGGAATGGAACCTGTGCCGTGAATCTTCTTGCCGGCTGTGGCTTTGATGACTTCCTGACCCCACTTGCGCATCATTACAGCCTGTACGGCCAATTCCGTATGCTCAACCAAAAGACCTATCACGTTTCGTATGGCTGGGTCGGCATCGTACCCGAGCAACAGGTCGGGCGCGCTCAGGTGGAAGAAGTGAAGGGCATGAGACTGATAGGTCTGTCCGAAGTGCAGGAGTCTGCGCATCTTTTCAGCGGTGGGTGTCAGCTTATCCACACCAGCCACCATGTCCATAGCCTTGGAAGCGCAGAGCAGGTGACTCACCGGGCAGATGCCGCAGAGGCGCTGCACGATAACGGGTGCTTCCCAGTACATGCGACCCTGCACGAAGCGCTCGAAACCGCGGAACTCCACTATATGCATACGTGCCTTGTCAACCTTGCCCTTGTCATCGAGCCTGATAGTGACCTTGGCATGACCTTCGATTCTCGTAACGGGGTTGATTACGATCTTTCTTGCCTTTGAAGCCATGGTATGCCTCCATGTCCTTAGTCATATTTAATCAATTCGTAGGGCAATTCAGGTTCCTTGCCCGCGAGCAGCGCGGTAAGCGCGGCCCAGTACGCATCCGCCGGCGGAGGACAGCCGGGCAGAAAGTAATCGATCTTCACCACTTCATGACAGGGGTATACCCTGTCGAGCAGAAGAGGAATATCGGGGTCATTGGGGATTACACCGTCGACGACGGTGAAGCCCTTGAGGTATGCTTCCTCAACGCACTCCCTCAGCGGCACCGTATTCCGCAGAGAAGGAATGCCCCCGGTCAGGGCACATTCGCCCACAGCGACGAGTATTTTGCAGTGCTTTCGGAACATCCGCAGCACCTCGACGTTTTCCTGTGTCGACACGCCTCCCTCGATGATCCCCACATCCACGGGGCCGGTAAATTTCTTGATATCGTCAATCGGTGACTTATCGAAATCCACAAGCTGGATCAGGTCGACGATACGCTCATCGATGTCCAGGAGCGACATGTGACAGCCAAAGCAACCGGTCATATGAGTAGTTGCAACTTTCGGTTTTGCCATTTTATCAACCTCGATATATGGATTTTATTTTGCCTTTTCGATCTCGGAACCGATCGGCTCCCTGTCGAATTTACGCTTTCCATAGGGGACAGCATAGCCGACCCGCTTCACCAGGATGCTCCCGGTGGGACATATGGAAGCCGCCTTGTCCGCAGCATCGAGCTGTGTATCGGAAAGCATACCCTTCGCGTTCAGGGCGATTCTCTTGTCAGGGCCCCGTCCTTCAAACCCGAACACACTCTTGCCGTCCACGTCCCGGGAGGCACGCACGCATCGGCCGCAGAGAACGCAGCGGTTTCTGTCGATGAACACATCGGGATGCGTCGCGTCCACCTCGATTTTCTTGTTCAGATAGGGGAGGGTCGGTACAATCATTCCGAACCGGTACGCGAGGGCCTGCAGTTCGCAGTTCCCCTGTTTTTCGCAGAAGGGGCAGATATGATTTCCCTCCACAAAGAGCATCTCGATGATGCGTCGCCGCTCCTCCAGGAGCTCGGGTGTATCGTTTTCTATGACCATTCCCTCAGCTGCAGGATGTGTGCAGGCGCTCTGTGGTCTGCCGTTCACCATGACAGTACAAACACGGCAGTGCCCGCCGGGAATAAGCTCCTCCTGATAGCAGAGGTGTGGGATATATATGCCCGCAGCGATTGCCGCTTCCATGATGGTCTGCCCGGCTTTAGCCTGAATTTCCTTACCGTCAATGATAATTGTGAACTTGTCCATGTGTTTACTCCTCCTCTTCCACCGGGTCCCTTCCGGCTATTTCAATCCCAGCGGCAATTGCCTTTTCATAGTCGAAGGGTGGTATGTACTCATCGGTTTTGCACAGGTCCTCGTAGAGGCCCCGAAAGTTCTGCAGCGTCGTGAGAATGGGATTCGCGGCAGTCTGACCGAGGCCGCAGCGGCTCATCGTCTTGATGGTGTTGCCGGTTTTTTCAAGCATCTCCAGGTCCTGTGTGGAGCCCCTGCCCTCCAGTATCTTGTCGAGCATTTTCAGGACGATTGTGGTTCCCGCTCTGCAGGGGACACACCATCCGCATGATTCGTCGTTGAAGAATTCGGTGAACTCCTTCACGATCTCAAGGAGATTTCTCTCTTTACCGAAAACGATTACCGAGCCTCCGGTGGCGATGTCCTCGAAGCAAATCTTGCGGCCGAAGTCCTTCGGTGCAACGCAGGTACCGGAGGGTCCGCCGACCTGCACCGCTTGTGGGTGGTCCGCGCCAACCATTTGGAGAAGATCATCAATTGCAATACCAAGCTCGACCTCGTACACACCGGGGCTCTTACAATCACCCGATACGCTCAGAGCCTTTGTACCTGTGGAGTCCTTCGTCCCAAGCTGTTTGAACCAGTCAGCTCCCTTTTCGAGTACTCGCGCTGCACAGCAAAGCGTTTCCACATTGTTAACGGAAGTGGGCTGATGCATGTAGCCGTCCGTTACTGGGAAAGGAGGTCTGTCCCTCGGTGATCCCCGGTTTCCTTCGAGTGACTCGATGAGTGAAGACTCCTCGCCGCATATATAGGCACCGGCACCGAGCTGTATCCTGATATCGAAGTCGAAACCCTCTTTTGCAACAATATTTTTCCCGAGTAGACCGAGATGTTTTCTGTTCTCGAGAATCTGCTCAAGATAACCCAGCAGGTATGTATATTCACCTCTGAGATAGAGCAGCCCCTCCTTCGCACCGAGTGCGTAACCTGCAACCGTCATTCCTTCGAAGAGAAGATCCGGTGCTTCAGTCAGAATCACCCGGTCTTTGAATGTACCCGGCTCTCCCTCATCGGCATTGCAGATGATATAGTGTGCATCGCCCTTCGCCTTTCTGCAGAAGCCCCATTTCATACCCGTGGGGAAGCCTGCCCCTCCCCGGCCGCGCAACCCTGAACTGGTAATTTCAGCTATAACTTCATCGGGAGTGCGAATTGCAGCAGAACGCACTGCCGCACCCCGTTCCATAGGCGAGAAGATGACCTCGCCCTCCTTCATGAGGTTCGTCTCCACCTGGGCGGCAGGAATGGAGGATGCTTGTTTTTCGAAGCTGTACTTGGATCCTTTTTTAATATCTTCAATGATTCCCTGCACATCTTCCGGACATATCTTTGTGACAGGAATGCAGTTGACGAGTGCCGAAGGAGGCTGATCACTCATACCCATGCACGGTGTGTATTTGAGAGTGATCTTCCCATCTTCAGTGGTGCCGCCAAAAGGGATGTCCAGATTTTTTTCAAATGCCTTGGCAACAAGATCCATACCATGCATCTTTTCCACTACTGCATTGCAGAGATGGATTACATTTTTGCCCTCCTTTTCACGAGGGAGGAAAGAGTAAAAGCTGACCATGTCACGGACTTCGACGAGCGGAATGCCCAGAGCCTGTGCTATGGTCTCCATGGTGTCTTCGGATATATATCCGAGCTGTGATTGCACCTTGAGTGCAATGTCCATCAAGCGGTGGCGATCATCACCGAAATCCTTTACGATTGCCTTGATGGTACTGCTTTGATCCTTTGCCATCACTGTACCTCCACATAGGTATTCATTTCAGTCTTGCACCTCTCACCTGTATGACTTTAAGTTCCTCATCCATACAGTGAGAATGTTGGTTTGATCATGGATTTGGGTTTCTCCAGCCCGTCCTATCACCCCCTGTCATATGTGTTGGGTTGTGAGCACGTTTGCTAGCTCAAATACCTTCGAAAGTACAGGCTCTTGTGCTGATGCGTATTATCCGGCAGGTACTGAAAATGTGCCATCTCTTGAATCAGGAGTGTTTTTTTCTTTGCTTGACCGGAAAACGTACCGCTATTACATTAAAACCACGATGAACGTGGGAAAATTCTCAGTTAGAGTGAGATATTGTTAAACAATTAACTAACAATATCCTGTTTTGGAAAACTATAGTAATCCCGCTATTTTGTTTTTGTCAAGCACTAAATGCACGAGTTATCAATCGCCGAAGAGCTCCTTCAGATCATCACGAACAAAGCCTCACAGGTCGGCATAAGAAAGATAGAACAGATCAATCTGAAGATCGGTGAGTTTTCAGGAATACTACCCGATGCACTCATCTTTGCTTTTGAGATGCTCTCGAAGGACACCATGACGGAAGGCGCACGGATTGATATCGAGCAGTCCCCCGGCAATGAGCTCCAGGTGCTCTCCTTCGAGGGTGATTGAGAGTCGACTGAAGGATTGGTAAAAAGGTCGACTGAAAGGAGATGTAATGAAGGTAAATGTCATGAGCGATATTCTGAAGGCCAATGATCTCCTTGCCCGGGATATCGAGAACCTGCTTCATGAAAAGAATATTGTTTCGTGGAATATCATGGGGTCACCCGGTGCCGGTAAAACTGCGCTGCTGGAAAAGCTGATTCCCATGCTCCCGGGGGATGTGAAAGCTGCAGTCATCGAGGGTGACCTGGCAACTTCCAACGATGCCGAGCGGATCGCCAAAACCGGCGTTCAGTCGGCACAGATCAATACGAACGGTGCCTGCCATCTCGACGCTGCAATGGTGAGGTCGGCCATCGAAACACTCAGGCTCGATGGCATATCACTCCTCTTTATAGAAAACGTGGGCAACCTTGTTTGTCCTTCCGGTTTTCAGCTCGGTGAGAGGGGAAGAATCATCGTATCGAGCATAACAGAGGGGGACGACAAGCCGGAAAAGTATCCTTCCATGTTCAGGACGGCTGACCTCGTGGTGCTCAATAAGATGGACCTCGAGAAGGCCACCAATTTCAGTATGGATAACTTCACGCGGGGTATGTCCGCGACCAATCCCGATGCATCCGTCATACCGGTCTCTGCCGTAACCGGAGACGGCTTCGATCGGCTCCTCGATTGGATTCTTCAAAGGCTTCCCTAGATGGACAGGATAATCGGTGCAGTCATCCGGTTTCAGGGGATTGTACAGGGTGTCGGGTTCCGGCCCCTGGTATACCGGCGCGCACTCTCTCTGGATCTCAAGGGCATCATACGGAACACGGACAGAGGAGTATTCATTCAGGTTGATGGTACCGAAACATCCATTCGGCAGTTCTACAGGGGCATTCTACACGACCCCCCCTTACTTGCAGAGATTCATGAAAGCTCCATTGATATTGTCCGATCATACGGATATAAGGATTTCGTCATCATTGGGAGCGGGGAAAATGGGGGAGGATTTACCCCTGTGTCTCCCGACATTGCCACCTGCGATTCCTGTCTGCAGGAGATAATGGATCCCGCCGATCGGCGCTATCGCTATGCCTTTACCAACTGTACTGATTGCGGTCCACGATTCACCATTATTCAGACCATCCCCTATGACCGTGAGAACACGACTATGCGGGTATTCCCCATGTGTGAACAGTGCAGTGCTGAGTATGGGGACCCGTTGAACCGACGGTATCACGCGCAGCCGAACGCCTGCGGAGTCTGCGGTCCCGAACTAAGGCTCATGCTGGGTGACGGGTCAGAGGTGCAGGGCGATCCCATTGGAGAAACGATCAATCTGCTCGGGCAGGGACTCATTGTTGCCGTTAAAGGCCTCGGCGGGTATCATCTTGCCGTCTCTCCCGAAAGAGGGGCCTGGGTTCAGCGTCTGCGTGAGAGAAAGAGGCGGCCAGGCAAACCTTTCGCACTGATGGCAAGAGACCTGGAGACAGTGAAAAGGTGCTGTGTTGTTTCTCAGCTGGAGGAGGAACTTCTGACCTCTCCGGCGCGGCCGGTCGTGTTGGTACAGAGAAGCGGGGAGTTTGAGACGCTCCCCTCCGAGATCGCCCCGGATACAGACCGCCTCGGGATCATGCTTCCCTACACCCCCCTGCATCATCTGCTCATGCAGGAGGGCCCCCCGCTTCTCATCATGACATCGGCCAATTTCAGTGAGGAGCCTTTGGTGTACCGTGACGATGATGCAGGAAGGAACCTTTCGAATATTGCCGATGCCTTCCTCATACACAACCGTGACGTACACCGTCCCTGTGACGACTCTGTTGTGTCGGGTGTGGGGAACAGGGTTGTACCTGTCAGAAGATCGCGCGGCTATGTGCCCAAAATGATCAGGGCAGAGCGTTCGAAACGGCAGGTTTTCGCTGCAGGAGCCTCCGAGAAGAACACCTTCTGTGTGTTCAAAGAGCGAAAGGCCTTCCTGAGCCATCACATAGGGGACCTGAACAATGAGAAGAGTCTGGATGCTTACACGCATGGCGTGACCGATTTTCTCAGTATGTTCAGGATAAAGCCCGAGGCTGTGGCGTGTGACCTGCATCCTGATTATGAAAGCACACACTACGCTGAAGAGGCTGCCAGGGAGTGGGAGGTTCCGCTCCTGCGCATACAGCATCACCATGCCCATATCAGCGCTGTTCTGGGCGAACACAACGTGGGGGAAAGGGTAATTGGTGTGGCCTATGACGGTACAGGCTACGGTCCCAATGAGACGGTGTGGGGTGGAGAGTTCCTCCTGGCTGATGCAGCACATTACGAACGCGTCGGGCACTATGCCACAGTTCCCATGCCAGGAGGTGAAAAGAGCATAGAGGAGATCGACCGCATGGGGGCAAGCTACCTCCTCACCGCCTACGGCTCAGCGGAACAGATACCCACCTTGCCCTTGACCGAGCATCTTGGGAGGAGAAAGCTGCAGCTCTTCGAGGAGATGATCGGCGCAGGGCTCAACACGCCCTACACCTCGTCATGCGGCAGGCTCTTCGATGCAGTGTCAGCGATCATGGGGCTCTGTTATGCACCTGTCTATGATGCACAGGGAGCCATTCTGCTGGAAAGGGAAGCAGGCGACTGCAATGAACTGGTCGAGCCCTATCCCTACAGGATTCATGAGGGTGTTCTTCACTTTGATGACATGATCAGGAGTATTGTGGGCGACATGGTAAAGGGTGTGGAGCATAAAAAGATCGCCACCAAATTCCATTCCACTGTTATATTATCGGGTATTGATATGTGCCTACGTATTCAGGAGCAAACGGGCATCAGCATGGTTGCCCTTGGTGGCGGTGTATTTCAGAACAGGATCGTGCTGGGCCATTTTCTGGGCGGTTTGGAAGAGAAGGGCTTTCAGGTCTATGTAAACAGCTTGTTGCCACCCAACGACGGTGGCATATCCTACGGCCAGGGGATCACTGCCCTGGCACTCCTTGAAGGAGGTGCTTTGTAATGTGTCTTGCCGTACCCGGAAAAATTCTGTCCATCGATGGGGTGGCAGGTGTCGTCAATATGAGCGGTGTTGAGGTCAACGTGGGGCTGCAACTCGTACCTGGGGCAAAGGTCGGCGATTATGTTCTCCTGCATGCGGGGTTTGCCATACAGGTCATAGAGGAGGATGAGGCCTTGGAGACGGCCGAGCTCCTCGCAGAGTATATCTTTCCGAAGGATGAGCAGTAATGGATCTCGACAGGTACAGGGATAGGGAACGGGTCCGTGAGTTGGCTCAGGATATCGCCCGGTTGTGCCCTTCAACCACTGTCAATATCATGGAGGTGTGCGGAACACATACCATGGCTATTGCCCGGTATGGCCTCAGGGGCCTGATGCCCGATGGCCTGCGGCTCATTTCAGGCCCGGGCTGCCCAGTGTGCGTGACCCCGACATCGATTATCAATGCTGCCCAGATGTTGTCCGAAGTCCCCCACACGGTCATTTCGACCTTTGGTGATATGATGCGGGTCCCCGGAACCGACAAAACACTGGAGGAACGGAGAGCAGAGGGAGCGGACGTGCGGGTTCTCTACTCCGTATACGATCTCCTGCGCATGGCTGAGGAGGAGCCGGAGAACAACTTCATATTTATCAGCGTGGGCTTCGAGACTACCACCCCAGGTATCGCACTTGCAATACTCGAAACGGCACAGAGGGGTTTGCGCAACGTCTGCTTTCTTGTCGCAAACCGACTTGTCATTCCCGCACTGGAGGCTCTCTGTGCTTCAAAGGAAATCAGTATACATGGGTTACTGTGCCCGGGTCATGTGAGCGTCATCATCGGGTCCGATGCCTATACGCCCGTTGCTCGTCAGTTCCATATACCCTGTGTGGTCGGAGGTTTTGAACCGGTGGACATGCTGCAGGCGATTTATCATCTCATCATGCAGATTGCAAAGGGTGAAGCACGGGTTGAGAATGCCTATACCCGGGCTGTCAAGGGCGAGGGAAACAGTAAAGCCCTCGAAGTGATTAAAGCCGTGTTCGAACCGACCGATGCCGAATGGCGCGGCATCGGGACCATCCCTCTTAGCGGCCTGAGGCTGAGGGAGGAGTATGCCCATCTTGACGCACTGGAAAGATTTGATGTGAAGCTCATATCCATCCCGGAACCTCGGGGATGCAGATGCGGCGACGTACTGAAGGGGCTCCTCATACCTCCCGAATGTCCCCTGTTTGGCTCACGCTGTACCCCTGTGTCACCAGTCGGCCCCTGTATGGTCTCGTCAGAGGGATCATGCGCCGCGTACTATAAATACGAAGGAACGGGGCATGCATAGAGAAAAGGTGCTTCTCACCCATGGAAGTGGTGGCCGGCGTACACGAGACCTGATCGAAAAGGTTATCGTGAAGATATTCGATAATCCTGTACTCCAGAGGCTTGAGGATTCGTCGGTTATTCAGGAAGCCAGGGATTCCGGGGGCGAGCTCGTCATGACAACCGACTCATATGTGGTGAGCCCACTGTTCTTTCCCGGAGGCGATATTGGAAAGCTATCCATATGCGGGACAGTCAATGATCTCGCCACTGCCGCTGCCCGCCCCCTGGCCCTGTCGGTCGGTTTGATCATCGAGGAGGGGTTCCCCCTCGCCGAGCTCAAGAAAGTACTGCAGTCCATGAAGGCCACCGCTGACCGCGTTCCTGTTTCACTCATAACGGGCGACACAAAGGTTGTTGAGCGCGGGAGGGCTGACGGTGTGTATATCTCCACCACAGGTGTGGGTGTGGTTCCTGAGGGGGTGGAACTTTCACCAGGGCATATAGAGCAGGGTGATCTTATTCTCATTAACGGTCCTCTGGGGAATCACGAGGCGTCCATACTCTGTGCCCGTAAGGACTTTTCCCTTGATGTGGAGATTGCGTCTGACTGTGCACCACTTGCAGAATTGATGCGGCTGGTGATAGAAGCAGTACCAGAAGCTAGATGTGCACGTGACCCCACGCGGGGAGGGATTGCCTCCGTACTTACTGAAATGGTTGAACATTCCGGCCTCGGTATGACCATTGACGAGGAGCAGATCCCTGTTGAAGAACAGGTGCAGGGGGTATGCGAGATACTCGGCATGGATCCGCTCATGATGGCAAATGAGGGAAAGATGGTTGTCGTTGTGCCGGGTGGCAGTGCTGAAGCGTGTCTGGCTGCCATGAGAAGTGTGCCCGAGGGAAAAGAGAGCCGGGTGATCGGGAAGGTCCATTCTGGGAAACCGAGGCTTACGCTGCGCACCCTTTATGGGACGACCCGCGTGATAACCATGCCCATGGGAAATCAACTCCCCCGGATTTGCTAATTAGTCGCTGGTGAAGTGTCCCCTTAATTCTACTTCTTGATGCTGTAGTACACCGATCTTCCCTTGAATACGGCGGCCTCGCCCAAGCCCTCTTCGATGCGCAGCAGCTGATTGTACTTGGCCATACGGTCGGAGCGTGAGGCAGAACCGGTTTTGATCTGCCCGGCATTCATTGCCACGACCAGGTCGGCGATGAACGCATCCTCGGTTTCACCGGAACGGTGGGAAACGATTGCCGTGTAATTGGCCCGTTTCGCCATCTCTATGGCTTCGATTGTTTCGGTAACTGTACCGATCTGATTGAGTTTGATGAGGATTGCATTGGCAGCACCCTCATCGATACCCCGCCTGAGGAACTCTATGTTCGTGACAAAGAGATCATCACCCACGATTTGTATTTTGTTGCCGAGTTTCTCGGTCAGCAGCTTGAAACCGTCCCAGTCATTTTCGTCCAAGCCGTCTTCGATAGAGATAATGGGGTATTTTCCAACGAGATACTCATAGTAGTCTACCATGGCCGCGGAATCCTTGATTGGATCCTTCTCAGCGGCGAGATTGTATGTTCCCTTCTCGTAGAATGAGCTTGCGGCCGCATCGAGGCAGATAAGTATGTCATCTCCAGGTATGTAGCCCGCCTTCTCAATGGCCTTCATGATTACCTGCAGGGCCTCTTCATTGGACTTCAAATTCGGTGCATAGCCGCCCTCGTCACCCACAGCCGTGTTCAATCCCATCTCGTTCAGTATTTTCTTCAAGTGATGGAATACTTCGGCGCCCATCCTCAACGATTCCCTGAATGTGGGAGCGCCGGCAGGAGCGATCATGAACTCCTGAATATCCACGTTGTTGTCGGCATGCTGACCGCCGTTGAGTATGTTCATCATCGGGACCGGCAGTTCCTTTGCGTTGGACCCGCCCAGATAGCGGTAGAGGGCAAGCCCAAGTTCATTGGACGCTGCCTTTGCACATGCCATGGAAACAGCGAGTATAGCGTTGGCTCCCAGTCTTCCCTTGTTCTTCGTACCATCGAGTTCGATCATGATGCTGTCGATATCAACCTGCAGGGTTGCATCATATGAGAGCAGCTCTGGTGCGATCTCATCGTTAACATTGTCCACCGCTTTCTGTACGCCTTTGCCAAGATAACGGGCCTTATCTCCGTCACGGAGTTCAACAGCCTCGTTCTCACCCGTTGATGCTCCGGAAGGCACAGCGGCCCGCCCTGCAATGCCTGTTTCCAATACCACATCCACTTCCACAGTGGGGTTTCCGCGAGAATCGAGTATCTCTCTTGCAGTAATGCTCTCTATTGCAGGCATGCCTGTCCTCCCATTCTAGTTTTTTCCTCTGTGTTCCTCTACACTGTCAGTTGAAGGTTTAATGCTCGCTCTAATGTACCCAGACAAAATCGCATGTGCAAGTACTTTCACCTGTTGATCAGCGGTTGGCCTTCATCCCGGAGTCTCCTGCCAGGTATTTAGTGTTTAGCTGATTTTCATTCCATACCGATAAAAAAAACAGCAGGACCAGATACGTATCTATTGAGAGTATAGGTCTCGAACGAGAGATATGGAGAATAGGGAAAGCTCGACGCGAATATTGATCTTCAAGGCCGATGAGCGCCGTTTTGGTCTCTTCGAGGATGATATAGCCAGGATTAGGCGCTATTCGGATAAGGCGCTAGCCAGCATCGGGAACGGTGGAGAGGAGTACGACATCCGGAGTTTCCGTGAATATCTCTCCATCCCGGAGGATATGTACGCAGCCAAACCGATCCTCATACGTCCTCACAAGGGCAGAGACCTGCTCACCGTGGACAGCATATGGAAGAAGCGGCGGGTCAAGACCTATGACATATTCCCGACAAGATTTGACTACATTAAAGAGGTCCTAATCGATAACGAACGCATCCCCGTGTTCAACCTGCCGGATCTCCTTCATTTGGACCCACCCCTTGAGAGTGAGGCGCTCGAATCGGTAAAAAACGGCATCGAGTCGCCAGCGAACCAGGAAACACACGCATCACCTGAAGAGCAGATTGAACATGTCGATGCCATGGAAGGTGAGAGCGTGAGTGCGCAGGAAGGGGTGGAGGTTGACTCAGAAAAGGGCAACCGCCGTGCGATACGGGCAGGGGGAGGGGGTTTTTCCTATGTGCTGCTGGCATTGTCATTCACCGCACTGTTTGCTGTTGGGTTCTTCATTTTCCGTTCGGAGTACTTTAATGAATTGCGACCGGGGAGCCTGCCCGGCATGAGCAGGTCGGTGCATGCACCTGATCATGTGCTTCCCTATCTCTCCCACCAATCAAGGCTTCAGGTCCAGCAGAATGTGTATGAACTGCTGCAGAAAGAGAAGGGGGAACTGGAAGAGGTTGAAACAGCTCTGATTGTACTCGAGTCAGAGAAGAATAGCTTTCTCAGGAATATGGAAGAGCGCAATGTGGTCTTTGATGAACATATCAGTGTTTTTGACGTCGATGAATCTCACAAGGGGCTGAAATCGGTTGTGGATTTTGTAAGGAATAAGGTCTCCTTCAAAGGAGAGGTTGGGCGGCGGTCCGACCACTTTCTCAACTTGTATGAGCAGAGAAAGGGGTCTCTCATGAGAGCAAAACAGGAGCATGAACTGCAGATGGCCGAACTGGCCACCTTCAGTCAGGACATTGCAGCCCCGTCGACGAATGGACAACCCCTCTATACCGAGGCTCTGTATATAGACGAGGCAAAATCCAATCGAATCAATCGGTTCCTCTTTCTCCTTGCAAAGGGAGATTATGACGGTTCTCTGAAGACGCTGGAGGCAGCCTCTGTTCTACCCTTCAGTGAAGAGGAGAAGGCATCACAGCTTCTTATCAGGCGACTTCTCGTGGTGCTCAATACCTATGGTGAGCAGATGGAATTGCTCGAGGACATTGGGCCCTTCGAAGATATCAAGCTCTCTTATTTAAACGAGGATTATGGCGGGGCTCTGCGCAAGGTCAGAGAGTTGGAAGAAGAGGATTTCATAAGACCACTCCTCAGCGGTCTTGAAAATGCCCTCTATACAAATATGGAGATTAACCGACAGATCGAAGAGGACATTACACTGCGTGGAAAAGTAACTGAGCTGGCGGAAAAAGCTGCCCAGCTTGAAAAAAATGGTGAATACAGCAAGGCAATCGACGTCTATGAAAGCCTCCTGATCTTCCCTCTCCCCTCATATGACCGCGAATATATCCTGAACAGGGTCCATTCCCTCTGGGTCGAGGTAGAGCTGAGAAGAGTGAAACGTGAAGAGAACACCAAAGCAATAAAGTACCTCGAAAGTGCCCGTATACTCAACAGGGAGGGTAATGAGAAGGGTGCAATCGAGTACTACAGGATGCTTCTCACCGAATGCCCTCACTCTGATTTTGTAAGCGACGCTGTTGATGAGATCATGAAACTCGCATCCATGTAACAGCTCTATCCGGATGCTTATGCTCTTTCAGTCTTTCCGATCGTAGATCAGGAAGGTGAAGGGGATGTCACCGCTGTGCTTTTCCTCGAAGACCACTGTAAACTCATTCTCTGGTATGGGGGGCATGGATGTATCTCCGTCATAATCGCGGTGCACTCTGGTGAGATATATCCGGTCAATGAGGCCCATGGTGTCTCCGAAGAGCTGTTGCCCACCTATGATAAAGATCTCCCTGTGGCACTCTGCTCTGAGGGTGTTCAGCGCGTCGTCCAGGGAGTGAGAGATGTGTGCCCCGGGGACACTGAACTCTTTCCTCCTGGTGATGATGACGTTCTTCCTTCCGGGAAGTATCCTGCCTATGGACTCGTAGGTCTTTCTGCCCATGAGGACGGGATGCCCTTCGGTATGACGTTTGAACCAGGCGAAGTCCTCAGGGATATGCCAAGGTAGCTGGTTGTCCCTGCCGATGACATTGTTTTGAGAAACAGCAACAATGATGGATAGTCGAGCAGGCAAGGAAGGTTTGCACCTCGTTCAGGTATTATTTGCTACCTGAGTGCTATTGAAATAACTTCTCGAGCTTCCGGGTGTCGATAGGACTTTTAAGGAATCCGCTCACACCGAGTGAGATAGCCTCTTTCACAGTGTCAACCTGGACAGATTTACCGGTTATGATGAAGCTGCACGATTTCAGTGTATTCAGTTTCTGTACGGCACGTACTAAGTCGAGCCCTTTGCCGTCTTTGAGTTCGAGGTCAACGATCATGAAGTCAAACATGGTGGCAGTGGCGATTTTCAACGCTTCTGCTATGCTGGAGGATTCCTTAACGGGAAAACCATGTGATGAGAAAAAGCTGCTCAGGTTTTCCAGTTCCTCTTTATCGCTATTCACTATGAGAATGTTTATTTTAAGGAGCTTCTTGGATTCGTAGTCCATGAGCTGTTCAGGTATCATGACGCCGGTCAGGTGAATAGCATCGAGTACCACGTCCACATCCTCATCGGCATTGATCTGACGGTCAGTGTCGACCCTCGCCTTCCTCGTATAGTAGAGGGACTTGACGCCTCTGTTCCGCAAGGCATTCAGTTCCTGCTGTGCAAAGCTCTTGCCTCTTTCCTTTATCCTGTTTCCCTGTACATCGTATACATCCTTGAAGAGCACGGAATCGGGCTGAAGAAACTCCACCCGGATCTCCTCTTCACCCTCCTTCAAATAGAGCGCTTTAAGCTTGTTCAGGCCTTCGATATAGTTGTCAACGATTTCGAAGCGGGATGCAACAGGATCCTGAGCAATGAGTTGTGTGATGTGCTCACTGGAGGTAAGCACCTTGAAGTTATCGGGTGGTGTGTCCTTGAAGAATGCGGCGAAACTGAAGATTTTGCCGAAGGATTCCTGTGTGAGCCCATCCTTCTCAAGATCATATATAATAATATAGAATCTCTTTGAAAGTGTTTTGTCGGCAAGTGCAATATCGAGTATCCTATATTTGAGATAGACGAGTTCCAGCTGCGTCAAATAACCCCGGAGCTCGACGATAACGATCCCGTCCCGTATATAGACCTCTGAGGTCAGGTGTCGCGTATCCTTGGTGACAGGAACCTGGAAAAATTCCGATATGCGCAGGTGAAGCCTTTCGAGAGCAACCGGTTTCTGTATGGTGTCAATTATTTCATCAAGATGCTGTACTGTTTTAGCAACATTGCCGTTCTTTTTTGTTATGAGGAGTACGGGTATTTTCCCCTTCCCGACCATATTCCTCATCCTTTCCAGGAATGCCTGGGTGTCCAGATCATTTAAATCGTTCGAAAGGAGGATGAGGTCCGGCGGGCTGCTGCGAATTGCACCGATACCGAGCTGGCTGCTCTTCGCACGGGATGTTTCATATCCCGCAGTTCGGAGGTACTCGGCAATCTTCAGAACGACGTAGTCATTCTTTTCGACGATGAGTATGGACTTCGACATCGGTGTACCATATGCAAGAATTGAGTTACATGTATAGTATATACCTGTTTGTATAAAAAATGCGAATAACCAGTATGATTTATTTTCACAGGGTATGTTGCACAGCCGGTTTTTCTGCGCCTCTTATTCTTTTCAAGAACAGCTTGTAGGCCAGGGAGAGTAAAATCCCAAGTGCAAAGAAATACCAGACCCAGAGGGGAAGCCCGCCCACGAGAATGGGCCTGCGGCCCCAGTTCCAGAAGTCATTCCCGAGGATGAAGAGTATGGCAAATACGGGAATCCAGGGAAGTGCCCTCCGGTCAATGCTGAAGACAATAGAGGTATTTTCATTTACTGAAGGTGTGCACACACTGACAATCGCAAGGACGGCAGCTGTTGCCCCCAGTATGGGAACAACTGGTAATATACCCTCTGTATGTATGATCCCGTAATAGTATCCGAGAACCATCACCTCACCGATGAGTATGCTTGCAGTGGCCCCATACTTGTTCGCCCCTTTCCAGTACAGCCCTGCTATGACCGCGGGGGCGAGTACAGCAAGACCGTTGAAGGTTGTCTTGCTGATGAAACCAAGTATGGTCTGTGGAGGCCGAAAGGCAATCAGAAACCCGAGAGCACCGAGAACGATGATTGTGATCTTTTCCTTCAGGACCTCCTTTTTCTTGATCTTGATGAAATCACTGGTGATCATGGAGGTAAGTGTCAGTAGTTGGGAGTCCATGGTGGACATGAGTGCAGCGATGCTTCCGGTGAGAAGAATTGTCCCCAGTGCCATAGGTGCATAGGTCCCGAGCAACAGTGGGAATACGGTGTCCGTTGCTTCTGGGGACAAATCAGAGAATGTTCCCCTGCCCAGCACACCTATGGAGACCGTCAGGAAGAAGAGGAAGGTCGTTATAATCGGGTAAAATACGATTGTCGAATGAAGGGTCTCTTCGTCCTTGGCGGCCATGAACCTCTGGAACAACTGGGGAAACATCGGGTCTGCAAAGAACCAGAGAAACATGTAGCCGAACCAGATCCCGTAGGGCATGGCACCCGACATTCCCGGCCGTGATAACAGGTCGGGAAGCTCGCTGAGCACCCGCTGATGGGTGGGCACAAAGCCCCCGCTTTTACCCGCAATAAGCAGAAAAGCGATGAGGGTGAAGAGTATCATCATGAGTCCTTGAATGAAGTCGGTCCATACAATGGAGCGCAGGCCTCCGAGAGCAACATAGGTGACGACGAATCCCGTAATGAGCAGTGCGCCGGCGAGATAGGGGATGCCGATAAGGGACTGAAGAGATTTTCCGCTGGCTATGGCCTGTATCGATATATAGGGCAGGGTGAACACGACCATGACGAGGGAAAAGAGCTTCTTCAGAAAGGGTGAATTGTATCGATCGAACATGAAATCCGAAGGGGTGATGTAATTGCGCTCCCTTGAGAGTTTGAGGATTTTACTTCCTATTATGTAAAAGGATAGTGCCATAAACCCGGTGCCGTACCCCATAACGGGGTAGAATGAATACCCTATCCTGTATCCGGCACCGGAGAACCCGAATATGGTAAATGCACTGAAGTTCGTTGCTGCCATGGTGAAAAACAGCATGAGCTTTGAAAGGTTTCTCCCGGCAAGGAAAAACTCAACCTTGTTTAGTTTGGCCC
>CBFDDP010000060.1:0-17661 GCA_965603595.1 uncultured bacterium | reverse complement strand
AAGCTTTAATAAAGTACAGCGCGGCGAGCGCTAATAAAAACTTTGTGTTGGTTACGGCCAGAGGCCGCGCTGTGATATGGTCTTTTACGGATGTTACATACTATCATTTTAACAACCAGGAGGAAGCTGATGAGGCCGATCAGGGCTGCATTTGTTTGTTTCGGTGAGGTTAATACTCCACGGGAATTCATCGACAAGAGGTGCGAGGAGGCGAGAAAGCTTGTAGAGAAAGAGGGCATAGAAATGGTGACTACCGATCTGGTGTCCGATGACCCGGAGGGGAAGGATGTGCGACGGGCTGCCTCCGAGCTTTCCGGTAAGGACTTTGACCTCATCATATTCTGTATAGCCGGATGGATTCCCTCACACGCGGTGATCAGTGTGGCCCAGGAGTTCAGCGGCAAGCCTATGCTCCTGTGGGGGCTTTGCGGATGGATGAGGGGTGACGTGCTGGTCACCACGGCGGATCAGGCTGGAACCTCAGCCCTCAGAAAGGCCTTTGCGGACCTTGGATATCTTTACAAGTATATATACAACATTGTTGGTAAACAGCCTCAGATCGACGCCATCGTCGCTTTTGGCAGAGCAGCCCGCGCGGCAAGGCTCCTGGAGGGGGCGAAGATGGGGATGATGGGCTACAGGGACATGAATCTGTACACCACGCTCTACGACGGTGTTTCTCTCCGGCGTGTTGTCGGAACAGAGGTCGAAGTGTTCGAAATGCTCGACATGGTACAGCGTGCCGAAAAGGTGAACGAAAAGGAAGTCCGTGCACATATCGACGGAATAAGGAGAAAATGGGCCTTCGAAAAGGATGCCGACGATGAATTGCTCGAGAAGGGCGTTCGCTACTTTGTCGCCATTCAGCAGAAGGTGAGGGAGCGCGGCTATGAAGCCGTGTCACTCATCGATGTAGACGGCATGAAGAGACTTCTGGGGTTTCCTCCTGCAATGATATTCATGCTTCTCGCTGACGAGGAGGGCATCCCTGTCATCCCGGAGAATGATGTTCTCGGCGGCATAACCCAGCTCATGGTGCATTTCATCACCGGTCAGATCGCCGCCTACTTCGAGTTTTATGAATTCATGGAGGACCGGGTCCTCATGGGTGTTCCCGATTTCGTGCCTTCCGAGGTGGTCGACGGGAAGGTAAGGGTGACAACAACGCAATTCGGAGAGTTTTCCGGCGGTGTGCTCAATATATCAAAGGTGAAGACAGGCCGCGTCACCCTCTGCAGGCTCACCTCAACCGGGGACCGCTACGCCTTACACTTACTCACCGGCGAGGCTGTGCAGCCCCGTAAATGGGAGGAGGCCGGCTGGGACCCGCCTGCACCGCAGCTTCCAAGCCTCGAGGTTATTCTCGATACACCGGTGGAGGAGTTCGCTCAGAAGGTCATGTCACAGCATTATATCATCGCCTATGGTGATCACAGGGCGGCATTCCAGAACCTGTGCGCTCTCCTGGATATAGATGTACTGTAATATCCGGTCTGCCAGGCAAGCTTTACTTGGTGAGCTCACCTTGCATGTCGCAGGAATGTTTGAGGAGAGAGAGCGTGAATGAGTGAGGTTGAAGAGTTTCTCATGTTCACCACCTCGGACCGTCTGCTCGACCTTACCTACGTGTAACAAGCACATTGACAATTTATCATTTGATGAGTATGATCACCTCCTCATCTTGTGTAAGGAAAAAAACCAGGAGTGGTGTCATCTATGAAACTTCCAATGATCAGCGTGGGCAATAACTCATTTACCAGGCTCATGCTGGGCAGTAATCCCATTTCCGGATACAACCACGATAATCCGGAGATCAGCAATGAAATGATAGAGTACTTTACCATGGAGAATGCAAAAAAGCTTCTCCGTCAGTGTGAAGATGCCGGAATCAATGCCTTTCAGGGAAGAGCAGACCGCTGGATACTGCACATCATGAAGGAGTACTGGGCTGAAGGCGGCACAATGCAGTTTATCTGCCAGACCGCAACGGAGATGAAGGACATTCGAGCCAACATGAGGCGTGCCGCGAACACAGGGGCCTGCGCCGTGTATCACCACGGTACTGAGACCGACAATTACTGGCGGGAAGGCCGGATCGATGAACTCAGGGATGTGCTGAAAACGGCACGTGACTGCGGTGTGGCAGTTGGCGTGGGGAGCCATACACCCGAGGTAATCGAGTATATCGAGGAGAAAGACTGGGACGTTGATTTTTACATGACCTGCTTTTACAACGTATACAAAAACGTGAAGGGGCGAAGGGAAAGTTTCATCATCACCGGTAAGTATATCAAAGACTGTTTTGATGAAGAGGACCGACTCCGCATGTGCCAAACCATACGCAGCGTCCAAAAACCCTGTCTCGGGTTCAAGATACTGGCAGCCGGAAAGCACTGCGAATCACCTGCAACACGGGAAGCCGCCTTTCGCTTTGCCTATGAGAACATCAAACCCACCGATGCACTTATTGTCGGCATGTATCCCCGGAACAGTGATCAGGTGCGCGAAAATGTGGTGCTGGCGGAGAAATACAGTCAGTTGTCATGACCTTTTACTGCAGGTTGGCATGGCGTGCATTGATTGATTCTGCCGACTCCCCCAGCCGTTCTGCAAGCATGACGATGATGGTGTAGAAGAGTATGAAGATGTTGAACCCGAATATGGCACCGAGGAAGTTCTGATTCTTCAGATCACCGATCTTTGCGAGCACCCGGTAATCCACACGTTCGTCCACCTTATCAACCACAAGCGTCGCATCGGCAAGTTTTCCAAGCGCCGAATCTCTGTTAGAGGTCACCGAGAGCACGCGGCCGTCCAGTTTTTTTGCCTTCTCCGCTAGTGCGAGGATGGTTTTTGTGCCCCCTGACTGGGAGATGGCGATGAACAGGTCGTTTTTATCAAAGGGGGGATTGATCTCGTCAAACACGGTGTATGCGCTCAGCCCCACATGGTTCAGCTTCATGGCGAATATCCTTCCGAAGAACCCGGAATGCCCAATGCCGAGCACGTAGATCTTCTTTGCGCGCAGGATGGCATCCGCGGCCAGCTCCATCTCACGCTCATCGATCTTGTCGAGAACGCCGCGTCCATTCTGGTAGAACTCCTCGAGCATCTGAATATAGGCTTTCTCCATGGTGACTCCCTCTCTGTCTGTAATTCCCTATGGATGGTGCATATGGATGAGAGGGGACTGCCCGACATTTCAGTGTGGACGGACCCCTCCTTTGTGCGAGGTTCACTACTTCTTCACATGCTTCTTGAGAAGCTTTTCGAACACCCCGACTACCCTGTCAGCCTGGCTTTCGCTGATCACAAGCGGCGGTTTGATCTTGAGCACGTTCCCCAGCCCCTTGAACTTGCTCTCCCCGAAGAAAACCCCTTCATTCACCGCTTCCTTGACAATTGCATGGCACATGTCATTGGCCATCTCTTTGGTTTTCCGATTCTTGACGAGCTCGATACCGATCATGAGGCCGGGACCTCGTATGTCGCCGATAGCTTCATACGTGTCCTGCAATTTCCTGAGCTGTGCGGTGAAGTATGCTCCCATCCTCTGTGCACGCTCAATGAGGTTCTCCTCCTCAATAACCTCCAGGGTTGCGATGGCCGCAGCAAAGGAGACGGGAAAGTGCGCAAAGGTAAATGAGTCACTGGCCGGTTCGGGCGGCTTGAGGTCTGATCGTTGCATCACCCCGGCGAGTGGAAATCCGCCTGCAATTGCCTTGCCGAAGGTGAGGAGATCGGGGTATACATCGTAGAGCTCACTCGCAAACATGGCACCGAGCCTGCCGAATCCCGTCTGTATTTCATCGAAGATAAGAAGAATTCCCTTCTCGTCGCAGATTTCACGAATCCGTTTCAGATACCCTTCGGGTGGCGGGATCATGCCGCCGGAAGCCTGCATGGGTTCGAGCATGATGGCTATCACCGGCTCCACACCCCGCTCAACAAGGGTCTTCACATACTCGGCACAGGCTATGCCGCATTTCGGGTACTCCATGCCCATGGGGCAGCGGTAGCAGTATGCGTTTGGGATTCTGACGACATTCTGCATGTACCGGGAAAACAGCCTGCTCAAGGGATGATAGGACCAGCTCGCCGCGATGGTCGCCAGTGTTCGCCCGGAGTAGTTCTCGAAGGGTGAAAGAAAAACCATGCCGTGGGGATTGTTGGTCATGGCGAGCTTCATGGCAGATTCATTGGCAACCGAACCGTGCAGACAGAAGCTGATCTTCTTGAGGTTTTTCGGCGCCAGCTCCCCGAGTTTTTTCAGGAGAAGAAGTTTGGGGATGGTTTCAAAGCTTGTCCGTACATGCGTGATCTTCTGAACTTGCTCCGTGACCGCTTCAATGACCTTCGGGTGGCTGAAACCGATATTGAAGGTCCAGGCCTGGGATGTGCAGTCGATGTACTCCCTGCCGCTCGCGTCCTTTATAACAGCTCCCTTGCCGCTCTCGATCAGTACGGGCAGTCCTCCGCCGACCGATCCCGACATGAGGTATTTCCTTCCCTCGTCCAGGTCCTTTGGATTGACATTCTCAAACATGATAGAGGCTCCTTCCATAGTGTGCTGTATTGACAAGGCCCCGCGATTGCGGGTCCTTACCTGTATCCCATATAGTCCGGTACTCCCGGCTCCTGCTAAGCGGTCAGATCCAGGATGACCTTCAACCCCTCACGCTTTTTCATGACCTGCATGCCCTTATTCGCATCCTCGAGTAAGAATTTATGCGTTACGAAGCGTTCCAGATCCAGGGATGGCGCCATGGCTGCCGCACGCCTGAAGTCATCGATTGTTGAATCGATGCTTCCGAAAATGGTGATCTCCCTGTAATGTACCACGTTTGGATCCATATTCCAGATGTGGCCATGGGGAAGGCCGCCAAAGATGAGGAGCTTTCCTCCCTTCTTCACGATTTTATAGGCGTTCTCGATGGCACCGACGCTCGGCGCCGCTGTGATGACAACGTCCACTCCACTCTGCCCGAAGTACTCAAACACCTGTTTTTCCCAGTCAAGTTTTTCGGCATTGATGGTGATGTCTGCACCGAAGGATTCAGCTTCTCTGAGCCGGCTGTCCACGAGGTCTATGATGCTTATTTTCCCTGCACCCAGTGTTTTGGAAACGAGCAGATGTGAGAGACCTATTGGTCCCGACCCGAAAATAAGGACCGAGTCTCCGGGTTGAATGCCCAGCTGCCGCTGTCCGTGCAGGCAGCAGCTCAGGGGTTCGATCATGGTCCCGGCGTAGTCTGAAACACTGTCGGAGATCTTGACCAGTGCACCGCGTTCAACCCCCTTGGCCGGTATACGCATGTACTCAGCATTGGCACCGTCAAAGGTGCATCCGAACACCACCACATCGTCACAGAGATGCTCCTTGCCCGATACGCAGAATTCGCACTGTCCGCATCCATAGATAGGAGCAACAACGACCCGCTCCCCGGGGCTGTATCCGCGGACACTGCTCCCGACCCTGAACACCTCAGCGGTCAATTCATGACCGAAGATGACGGGGATCTTGTAGCGCTCCTCGATCCCTTTGAAGTAGCTTCGTGCATCTGAACCGCAGATACCGCTTGCGCGAATTTTCAGGAGAATATCACCTTCCTCCAGGGCGGGTATGTCGACTTTCTCGATTCTCATGTCCTCGGGCTTGCCGTAGAAGAGGGCGGCACGCATCTTCTCACTCATTTTGTTGCTACTCCTAGTGTTAAAAATTGGTTGAATTTGACACAATTTAACATTAAGATACAAAAAAATCAAGGTAGGAAATCTACCGACTTCAGCAATTGGTGCGGGCAGATCATGAACATACGCCAGTCACAGATCCTAGAACTCATCGAGAAACATGAGCGTGTCTCCATTGCCTCTATCCGTGATGCCTTCTCTGTTTCCGAGATGACCGTACGGCGCGATCTCGCCTATCTGGAGGAAAATGGATATGTCACCAGGATACATGGGGGGGTGATTGCAGGCCGCAGGCTCTTCTTCGATTCTTCCTTCAGTCACCGTACCAAGGAGCATGTTGAGGAGAAGAGGAAGATCGCGCAGGTGGCAGTCTCCCTCATAGAGCCGGGTGAAAACATCATTCTCGATACGGGAACCACCACCCTCTACATCGCTGAGGAGCTGGTGAAGCTTGACCTGGCTATCACCGTGGGGACCACGTCCCTCGCCGTGGCGAGCACGCTTTTCAATTCAAACATGGACGTGCTCATCTTTGGCGGTTTTCTCCGTCGCGAGATTCCCGATCTTTACGGCCCGCTCACCGAACGCAACCTGCAGGAGTTTCACGCACACAAGCTCTTCATGGGCTGTGACGGCCTGTCGGCATCGAAGGGTTTTTTCACCTCTGACCTCCACATATCAAAGATCGAGGAGCGTATGGTCACTATTGCCAATAGAGTCATAGTGGTGACGGACAGCTCCAAGTTCGGGAAGAAATCCTTTGTACGGTATGCGGATGCGAAGTCAGTGCATACGCTTATAACGGACAGCATGGTCTCGGAGGAGCATGTCAGGGACTTCAAAAGGGAGGGAGTCGAGGTGATTATTGCATAACAAACCATTTAAGGAGGTTGAACATGGCGAAAAAGAAATACGGGGTCGGGATCATAGGCGCAGGTTTCATGGGTAAGACGCACACATACAACTACGTCAACATACCGCTCTTCTACGATGGCCTCCCCTTTAAGACAAAGCTCGTGGGCATATGCAACCGCACCCTGAGTAAGGCTGAGACTCTGCGCGATGATTTCGGCTATGCGTTTGCCACCTCCGATTACATGGATCTGATCGGACGGGATGACATCGATATTATCGATGTGTGCACGCCAAACAACCTGCACAGGGACCAGATCATCGCAGCGCTGGAGGCGAAGAAACATGTGTATGCGGACAAGCCCCTCTGCATCACCGATGAGGAGGCCGATGAGATCGTGCAGGCACAAGAGCAGTCCGGCATGATCGGGCAGATGGCCTTTCACAACCGGTTCTATCCGTGGTCAAAGAAGATACAGTCCCTTGTTTCCGAGGGCTTTTTCGGCAGGCTCATCACCTTTCGGGCAACCTACTATCACTCGAGCAATATCAAGACGAAGAAGTTCAGGGGCTGGAAACAGGACAAGGCACAGGCGGGCGGCGGCACACTGGTGGACATGGGTTCCCATGCCCTCGACCTGATCTATTCCTTCCTCGGCGAGTATGAGCAGCTCTCCATGGATAGCGGCATACTCTGGCCCGAACGGCCCGACGAGCAGGGGAATATAGTGCACGTGGAATCGGAGGACCACATACTGCTCAACGCGAAGATGCGAAGCGGTGCTATCGGGACCATCGAAGTCTCGAAGATCATTGCCGGCAGCAACGACGACCTGTGCCTGGAGCTGTACGGCACGGATGGCGCTCTCAGGTTTAATTCCATGGATCAGAACTACGTCTACATCTACGATAACCGCGATCCCGATGCACCCATCGGCGGGATGAAGGGGTTCAAGGCGGTTGAGACCATGAACAAGGATCCGGAGTCGAAGAGCAACTTCCCGGGTCCCCGCTTCGACATTGGTTGGCTCAGGGGCCACATGGGAAGCCAGTACAATTTCCTCAGATGCGTGCACGAAAATAAACCTGCAACGCCGTCCCTAAAGGACGGGGCCTACATACAGAAGATCATGAACCGGCTCTACGAGGTGGACAACAGCGGGAAAAGGATTCGTTTTTAAAACTCGTACACCCCCACAGCATCCGCGAGGTCGTAGAGTGCCAGTTTGTGATTATACACAGATGAGAGATAGGCAATCCGTGCCCCGTTGAGCCTCAGCTGGGCCTCCTTGAGCTCGAGCCGTGATATGAGACCGTTGGCGAACTGTACCCATGCAGATTCGTACAGCTTGGTTGCGAGATCGACGTTCTTTTCAGTGGAACGTATCTTTGCCTCCTCCTCTTCGAGACGCAGGAGTATGCTGTCGATACCGAGTCTGATGCTGCTTTCGAAACTGCTGAGATTCATCTCAACTTCGGCCAGGTCGAGTGAGGACTGCTTCATTTCAGAAGATTCCCTGCTGTAGGGGAGAAGGGCGGAGAGCGGAATGGAGACATTGACACCGACTGACAGGAGGTCATCCCAGTTTGCGTAATCATTGGCCCCCGTAGACGTATCGAAGGTGCTGTTTATGGTGTAGTTTGAAAATGCACCTATAAGGGGCTTTCGTTCATCCTTTTTCAGGGATTCCTGATACCGGGCAACATTGATGCTTGTTCGGTACTGCTGCAGGTTGTAGGTGCCCTCCATAGCTCTCTCTATCATCTCATCTCGATCGAATGCGTGGTATTCCGGTTTGAGTTCACCGATCAGCTCGATTTCAAAATCACCCGTGTCGCCCACGTCGAGCAGGTCCAATACGCCCAGCAGTGCAAGCTCCACATTGTTGCTGGCGGAGATCACTTCCGGCCTGAAGGACTCAACATCCGATTCGGCACTCAGTACCTCGAAGTCGGCCACCAGACCGGCTTCGCGACGTGCCTTTGCAACCTCATAAGCGTCCTCTCTCTGTGCCAGGGTTTCCTCTTGAACACCCACAACCTCCAGAGCAAGAATGTAGCCGTAGAAGGCCCTCTTGATCTCCACGATAAGACTCCGCTGCTCCTCGGTAAGGTCCAGTTTGGCTAAGCTAAGCCCCTGCTGTGCAAGCGACACACCGTGTTTGAGTCTACCGAAGGTGTAGATGGGCTGCTGGAGATCGACGGTTACAGTGATGGGGTCCTGTGCAAGCACAAAGGCATTTGACTGATCAAAGAAGTGAACCCAGTTTGCCCCCGCCTGAAAGGAGGGATAGTAACCGGATTTCGCGGCTGCCACACCTGCACGTGAAGAGGACACGGCCAGCTGTTTTGCCTTGAGCGAGGTACTGTTGGCAATACCAAGGGCGATTGCACTGTCAAGCGTGAGCCGAATTGTTTCGCCATAGACTGTGCCAGACAGAAGAAAGAGTGCTCCAGCACAGAGCAGCAGAGACAAGGGGTATTTCAAACTTTGTAGGATGTTTGTGTGTTTCATGGGTCACCTCTTTACGTTCAGCTCTCTCTTTATGTTATTCGATGCTTCTCTATACATAGGTGTGGTTTCTCCTATTCGTCGGTGAGTCCAACTGGTTTTACAGACCTGTCCCTGCTGAACAGGTTGTACAGGGTGGGTATAACAATGAGCGTGAGCACAGCTGAGACGATTAGTCCGCCAATACTGACAATGCCCAGAGGTTGTCGCATCTCTGCACCTGCCGAACCGATTCCCAGGGCCAAGGGCATCATGCCGAGAATGATTGCCAGGGTCGACATGATGATAGGCTTGAGCTTTGTTGGACAGGCTTGGGTAAGTGCGGTTTTCGTATCCTTCCCCTGCTTGCGCAGTGTGTTCGTGTAATCGAGCAGCAGAATGGCGGCATTGACTACGATGCCGATCAACATGATGATGGCCATCATAGACATCATGTTCATGGTGATTCCCGTGATAAAGAGGGAGAGAAACACACCGATCAGGGCAAGGGGTATGGTAATCAGAATCAGAATGGGTTGTACAAGGTTCTCAAGAATCGCTGCGAGCAGCATGTAGAGCAGGAGAACCGCGATGAGGAAGGCCTTGAGCATTTCAAACATGGATTCGCGCATCATCTCAGCGTCTCCACCCCAGGTTACCTCGTAGCCGGGCGGCATGTCCATCCTGTCAATACCTCTCTGTATATCAGCCACCACATCACCGAGGGGATACCCGGGGGCGTTTCCCCCTGAAAACTGTATGGTCCGGAACTTGTCCCTGTGCAGGATGGTGCTGTAGCCCTCGGTGAAGTCCACACTGGCGAAATGGGCAAGTCGATACGTATCATTCGGACTGACAACGGTGATGTTGCCGATCTCCTCCGGTGTGTCGACCGATTCATCCTGAAGCACCACACGTATATCGTATTCGTTTCCCAGTTCCCGGTAGGTGGTTGCCACGATACCCTCGATGGCGCTGCGGAGGGTAAATGCCAGGTCGTATACCGACAGGCCCGCCTCTGCGATTTTTACCCGGTCCGGGATCAGGGTAACTTCCGGCTTTCCCGTGCGGGAGCTGGTGGTCAGGTTGACGAGTCCCTGCGTGTCCCTGATGTTACTCAACAACTCCTCTTTGTATACTTCCAGCATGTCGTTGTCCTGACCCTTCAGGTAAAACTCGATGGGGCTGGAAGACATGCCCGCTCCGGAAATTGCCGATATCCTGATCTTTGCATTGGGGATGTCTGAAAGTTCCCTGATAAACAGATTCGCCATCTGCCGGCTCGAGAGGTCCCGTTCATCGGCATCCACGAGCTTGATTCTGATTTTTGCCATATTGGTGCCCTTGTCCAGGCTGCTCAGGCTGCCCAGCGTGGTGAGGATGTGGACGACTTCCGCTCGTCCCACAACCCTTTCCTCGATTCGCTCAATCATCCGTGCCGTTTCGTTGAGGTTGTAACCCTGGGGAAGCTCGACTTCAACGGTGACGTTGCCCTCATCGAGCTCTGGAAAAAACTCGAAACCGACCCTGCTTCCAATGAATATGCTGAAGACGAATATGAGGAAGACCGCTGCGATGACCCCGATCCCCCGTATCTTTCGCGCGAATATGCCCCTCAGTATGTTCTGATAGAACTTCTCCCAGGAGGCGAACATGGATTCCAGCCGTTTACCGAGCGGGTGTTTCTTCTTATCGCTTTCCGGCAGAATGAGTGAGGCAAGCATGGGAGTCACCGTGAATGAGACGAGGAGCGAAAACAGCGTTGCGAAGGTGACGGTGAGGGCCAACTCCCTGAGAACCTTGCCAATGATACCCGACATCATGGCGATGGGAACGAACACCACCACATTGGTGAGGGTTGAAGCGATGACCGCAGTTGCAATCTCAGAGGTCCCGCGGTCCGCCGACTCGTAACGATTGTGGCCCATCTGTTTGTGTCTGAATATGTTTTCCAGCACCACCACCGAGTTGGTGACCAGAATACCCACCGAAGTGGAGAGGCCCATCAGGGTCATTATGTTCTGTGTGAAGCCAGCGGCCTTGATCAGTGTAAAGGAGGAGAAGATGGAGATCGGCATGGCGAGTGCGACGATAATCGTTGACCGAAGGTCATGAAGGAAGAAGAGCAGCACCAACCCGGCCAGGAGTATGCCCAGAATGACATTCATCATCGTGTCCCGTACCGTATCCTCGATCCATACAGAATCGTCGTTGACAATGGTGAGACTCGCACCGGCAGACAAACTGCCTTCGATCACCGGAAGTGCCTTGCGTACCGATCTGGCTATCTCCACCGTATTCCCATCGGGTGCCGGTACGATTTGCAGGAGGACGACGCGATCGTTACGCACATTGTCTTCGAGATCGAAGTAGATGGTGCGTTCCCTCACATCGCTTCCCGTGTCCCGAATGCGGGCAATCTGTCCCAGTTTCTTGTTGCCGTAGGGAGTCGGAATGTCCAGTGTTTCTATGTCCTGAATAGATGAGAACTCCCCCTGCAGACGGACCGAGTACTCCTGATCGTACTGCTCGAATTGCCCTCCCGGCATGTTCATATTGTGAATGGCGAGGATCTGACCGAGTTGTGACAGAGAGAGGGAGTTCTGAAAAACGACCCTGTTGTCGAGCTCCACACGGATTTCCCTGTCAGCTCCTCCAACGATCTCGACACGTGCCACGCCCTCAATCTGCGACAGCCGGTCCTTGACCGTTTTATCAGCAATTTCTCTGAGCTCCTTTAAATCCTGATCACCCGTCAGCGTGATGTCCATGATCGGTTCGGTGCCGAAATCGAGCTTTTCGACAACGGGCCGCTCAGCATCGGCGGGAAGCTCGGTGAGAATGGCGGCCGTTCTGTCCTTCACTTGCTGATTGGCTATATCAGCGTCAACATCGAGTTCGAAAAAGATGACCACGATACTAACACTCTCCATGGAATAGGACTGCATGTAGTCGATACCGCTGATGGTTGAGACCGCGTCCTCGATTTTTTTGGTGATCTGCATCTCGATCTCACGGGGACCGGCGCCTGGATAGACAGTCTGTACCGTTACAACGCCTATATCGATTGAAGGCATGAGGTTCAGAGGCAAACTCACATAGGCCAGTAAACCGAAGAAAAGCAGCCCGATGATGATCATACTGATGAGAACAGGCTTTTTAATGGATAGGTTTGATAGAAACATACCTTTACCTCACTGTACGACGTTGATCTTGCTGCCCTGTTCCAGAAGCAGCTGCCCTTCGGTGATGAGCATATCACCCATACTCAATCCCTCCACAATCTCGACAGCGAGTCCGTGCTGCCTCCCCATGGTGATATCTCTCTGTTCAGCTTTCCCGTTTTCTGCCACGTACACGAAATAGCGATCACCTACCTTAAGAATATCTTTTCGCTCGATTGCGAGTGTATCTCGGTTGCTGTAGGTGATGATGTTGATATCCGCAATGATTCCTACTTTGAGGATCCTCTCGTTGTTTTTGAATTCGAGTACGACCCCGAAAGCCTGTTTGTCTCCGTCCATGGCCATGTCCACCTGCACCACATTGCCGTATATTTCCACACCGTTCCAGTGTGCAGAGGCCCGCTGCCCTTTGCGTATGGAGCTGATCTCGCTGTCGGAGGCCCAGACCTTGGTTTTCATGCGGTCTATCTGTGAAATGGTCACAAGCATGTCTTCGGGGCTCACGTTGTCTGACTCGCGCACGTTGATTCGTGTGACATATCCCTCTATCGGTGCCTGAACCTTTACCATTCCCCGTACAGCATCCCAGTCCGCAGCAGCCACATCATATGCAGCCTTTGCATTGTCGCGGTCCTGTTCCGATATGCCGCCTGTCTGAAAAAGCTGCTCTATCCGCTCATAGGTGATCTTCGCATTTTCATAGGCCACCTTTGCCTGCTGATACTTTGCCGTGGGGGTGTCGGGAGGAAAGGACATGAGCACCTGGTTTTTCTCCACATAATCCCCGACCTGTACATAGATCATCTCGACCTCATCGGATACCATGGCATACACAGAGGATTCCTTGATACCGCTCAACACAGCATGGTAGGAGAGTTTTGTCTCGAAGAGCTCCGGTTCGACGGTTTTTACCCTGACCGGCACTCCTTCATCCTCATAGATCTTCTCCATGCTGTTATGCGACGCAGCCTCCCTGCCGCACTGCGACAGAGTAATGGCAGCTCCAATAATCAGTGGAACAAGCAGGAATACACGTTTCATTGTCTTCTCCTTGTAAACCCTATGTAAGAATGCCGTGCATGAAACAATCTACAATCGTGTCGGATTTGTCTGAAACTTTGTATGCCTTTGGAAACTTGAGATGCGTAATGATAGATCCTGTGAAAAGAATAAGAACGAGCCAGGCAATTTCATTCGGGTCGATGTCCCTTCGTATGACGCCTTCATCCATTCCCTGTCTTGTGAGGTCACTGATAGTTTCGATAAACTGTGTTGGAAACTCAGCCTTGAAATGATGCTTTCGTAGATTTTCCGATAGCTGATAGTTTGACATCATGACTATGATGAGATCCTGAAATCGTTCATCGGCAGTATGGGCCACGATAATTTCCCGTATCAGCCTTTCGAGTTTCTCGACCGCACCGCCATCCTCTTCCTGGAAATTCTTCTGCATCATTTCAAATCTTTTCTTCATGTCCAGCATAAGGGTGGTGAGAATATCCAGCTTGTTTTTGAAATGCCAGTAGATTGCGCCCCGGGTCATTCCTGCGGCCTTTGCGATATCTTGTAAACGGGTCGCATCAAACCCCTTATTCTTGAACAGCCGAAGGGCTGCATCCATGATTTTTTGTTTGGTGATTTCTGCCTCTTCCTTGGTCTTTCTCATGGCACATGCCTCCGAGTTAACATACATACATGAATGTATGTTAACTCGGATTTTTTGTAAAGATTTTTCTGACAAGGAGTTTTATACCTTGAAACGCTTAAGTGTGGAGGATTGCATTACCGAGCGCGTTCATGATTTGGGCTGCGGATCCCGGAATGAAGATATCAGTGATACTGTGGGTGTACTCCGAAGCTTCCGGGTTTATCTCCAGTATGACGGCACCGTGCCCCTTTGCGGCATGAGGAATATACGCGGCGGGATACACAGAACCCGTTGTACCGATGACAAGCATCACGTCGGTTTGTGAGGAGATCTGCCCCGATTCAATGACCGCCTCCTGTGGTATAAGCTCACCGAAGAAGACGAAGCTGGGCTTGAGCAGTCCTGAGCAGTGGCAATAGGGTATCTTCTTTTCCAGTATCTCGGGTGTCAGGGGATGGACTTCTCCGCATTGGGTGCAGACAAGCTCCCTGGAGTTACCATGATATTCAACGATCTTCCTCGAGCCTGCCCGATAGTGGAGACTGTCGATATTCTGGGTGATGAGTGATTTGAGCATTCCATTTTTCTCAAGGTCAGCCAGCACTTCATGGGCTCTGTTCGGGGCCGCCCGCTCGAAGGTTTCGTAGAACAGGGTGACGATGAGTTTCCAGGATTCCTGGGGGTATGACAGGTAGTAGTCGATTTCGAAGAGGGCAGGGTCATATTTGTTCCACAGGCCATGCTTGCCACGGAATGGCGGTATGCCGCTCTCAACAGAGATGCCTGCACCCGTAAATGCGCTCAGATGTGAGGCCCCCCTCATCAATTCTGCAGCTTTTTCTATATTATCCTGCATGATATGGTGAATATACCGGTTGATGCGGTCCAGCACAACGATCTTTTCCATGATAGAGGAGTGGTGGTAATAATTCGCTGATTTTCATTAGAATATAAGATTTGCCCTTTGCCTGAAAAGGGTAAATACGGTACAATGGTTTGCCTGTTGCTTTAAAAAGACCCGGAACCAATGATGAGAAAAAAGGCAGCTGACTCGAAGGTTCATTATGCGTGGATTGTGCTGGCAGGTAGCGTAGGGGTGGTCTTTGTTTCCCACGGCCTTGCCCGTTTTGGATACAGCCTCCTCCTTCCCTCAATGCAGGCGGCACTTGACCTCACCAATACGGAGACCGGGGGGCTCGCAACGGCAAACATGGTGGGTTATCTGCTCTTCTCCCTGATTGGCGGTGCCCTCGCCTCCCGCTTTGGGGCAAGGCTTGTGATCTGTATGGGAATGGTGGCTGCCGTAATCGGCATGACACTGACAGGTACGGTGACAATTCTGTGGTCGGCTACGCTGTATCGGGGTCTGGCGGGACTGGGAAGCGGTTTGAGTAATGTACCTGTGATGGGACTGGTTTCTGTCTGGTTTGGATCCAAAATGCGCGGGCTTGCAACAGGGATTGCAGTTTCCGGTTCAAGTCTCGCATTCATCATACTCGGAATACTGGTCCCGCGGTTTCTCTCTATTTTTCCGCAAAATGGCTGGAAGTACACCTGGTTTCTGTACGGCAGCGTGGCTGTGCTGCTTACGATCCTGGTGGTCCTGTTTCTCAGAAATGCACCTGAGCATCGCGGACTCAAGCCAGTTGGTGGAAGCGGGCACGATAATTTTGGGACGGAAAAGGCGGACACGAAGCTCAACTGGGGCAGGATCTACAAAACACCCATTGTCTGGTTTCTGGGTATACTCTATACAGCTTTCGGATTCTCCTACATCATCTATGTCACCTTCTTTGCCCGTTTCCTGACCGGGGAGATGGGCTACACGCAGGTTGCTGCGGGAAACCTGTTCATGGTCATCGGATGGTGCAGTCTGGGGTGCGGCCTGCTCTGGAGCGGTCTCTCCGATCGTATCGGACGGCTTCCTGCACTGGTCATTGTGTACCTGATACAGACGGTTTCATACGGCCTCTTTGCCTTTTCATACAGCACATACATTATGCTCCTCTCTGCCGTGCTCTTCGGACTGACCGCATGGAGCATTCCCGCAATCATTGCTGCGTCCTGCGGCGACTTTGTGGGCAGGAGGCTTGCACCTGCAGCACTGGGATTCGTTACGCTTTTTTTCGGGATCGGTCAGGCCCTGGGGCCAACGGTGGCCGGAATGATCGCAGACAGCAGTGGATCGTTCAGAGGGGCCTATCTGCTTGCAGCCTGTATGGCCTTCGCCGGAGCTGTCGGTTCTCTTCTCCTGTGGCGGTTGTATCCGGGAAGAGGTGCACAGGCAGATGATGTATAACCTTTTCACGGTTAGAGGTACATGAAGTGGTTGTTGTTACTGGAGGGAGCGGTCATGTGGGTGCAAACCTGGTGCGGATGCTGCACGAGAGGGGCCGGCCGGTGCGGGCGCTCGTTCACAGGGACAGAAGGGCATTTGATGGTCTCGATATCGAGACTGCATCGGGAGACATTCTCGATTCCCGGTCTTTGGTGAGTGCGTTCAAGGGGGCGGATTACGTTTACCACCTGGCTGTGCATATTTCGATATCGAAGCGGGATGCAGCGGAAGCTGCCCTCATCAATGTGCAGGGAACACGCAACGTTGTCGATGCGTGCAGGGAGGGCGGCGTGCGCCGGTTGGTGCACTTCAGCTCGATCCATTCCCTTTCAAGTGAGCCGCGGGACGAAATGATCGATGAGAACAGACCCCTTGCGGGAGCATCCGCAACGGTCTATGACCGATCCAAGGTTGATGCGGAGTGGATCGTGCTGGAGGCTGTTGAGAAGGGGCTTGATGCGATCATCGTCAATCCCACTGCCATTCTGGGCCCCTGCGACTTCAAACCCTCATACATGGGGAGGTTTCTCCTGGCACTGTATCATCGTGATTTCAAATCCCTGGTGACGGGAGGATTCGACTGGGTCGATGTGCGCGATGTCATAAAGGGTGCCCTTGCTGCCGAACAGCGGGGTAAGAGGGGGGAACGGTATCTCCTTTCAGGAACCTGGCTCTCTGTGCCAGACCTGGCCGCTCTGGTAGAAGAGATCACGGGTGTCAGGGCGCCGTGGTTCACCGCGCCCATGTGGCTCGCCTATATGGGACTGCCCTTCATGGGTGCCCTTTCACGGATGAAGAAATCGGAGCCTCTCTACACGAAGGAGTCCCTTCACGCACTACAGAACCACCGTTTCATCAGCCACGACAAGGCAACCCGGGAGCTCGGGTACAAGCCCCGTCCGCTACAGGAGACGTTGAGGGATACCCTCGAATGGTTTGATGCGCATGGGTATCTGGATGAGCGAAGTATGCTTCGCCGGGCATGGGGTTAATAGAGAAGTATGTTTCGTTCACTCACGGAATGAATATATCTGTGTAGTCGAAACTCCCCGGGTTTGTTGTCTGCAGGGGATTAACTCCGGTACCCTGGTCGTCAATCCCGTCGAATTTGATAAGGTAAACACCACCCTTTGGAAGCGTGTCGTCCAAAACTATGGCGTCGTAGTTGACGCTTCCTGTCCAAGTCTGTGAACCCACAAGTGTGAAATCGACGGTACCCGACATATTCCCATCACCGCTCGTACCTGACTGTGAGCGTTGCAGCCCGTGTATGGTCAGGCCTTGATAGTCGCTGTAGCCCTTATAGTTGAAATCAGTCGTGTTTGAAAAAGCTCCCTCAGACGTGAGCTCAAAGGTGCCGACCCGAATTCCCTTGAAGGCCACTGTCCTTCCCAGGTACTGTATCATGCCCATGCCGCCGAAGCCCTCTATCTTGGTCTGCGATGTGATGATGGTG
>CBFDDP010000059.1:0-18072 GCA_965603595.1 uncultured bacterium | reverse complement strand
CGCTTCGCTAGTCGAGTACATTCATGGGAAAAACGCTTTTAAACGTATTTTATTTCTATTCCATATAGTATATTTGAAAAACTCGAAGTTCGCCCTAGTATATTAATCTACAGTGCCATGCCCTGCTGCCGTGTGTTTATGAAACTCTTTGTTGTCCTTCTGATAATCCTTATCAGTACTTTTTTATACGTACAACCTGAACGAGGGCTCCTCTCTGCAAGTATTGAAGGCTTGGCCACTGACTCGGATATACGTGACCTGCTCCAGCAGGCAAAATCCTTTGAGGATGCAGGCCTCTACAGGAATGCGAACAGAGTGTACCGCAGGCTGTATGATATGAAACCTGTATACACATACATCTGTTTCTATTCCATGGCCCGGAACTTCGAGAGAATGGGTGAGGCGGGAAGGGCGATGAGGTGGTACGCCAGGCTCCTCTCTGCAGGGAGCAGGGTGGAAGCACCCGATTTCGATCTCCACACCTTGACGCTGGCATCGCTCGAACGGATCTATCTCCTCGGAACCGAGCATGACTCTACCGGGCGATACTTAGATCGCTTTTCACGCTCCTATCCTGCATCCTCATACTTTAACGCCCTTCTCGCTCTCCACAGGGGAGATACCGAAGAGGCCGCTCACCGTGCCCTGGGGATTCTTAACTCAGATGAGGAGCCCTACGCCTCTCTCCTGTTAAAGAAACTCGTCCACGATCGGGCGGTGATTGGTAGGTTGAACAGAATGGGATTCACCACAGAAACGCTGGTTGACCTGTCCATGGAAAAGGGATTGTATCATGAAGCTCTATCATACTCCTATCTGCTGTCAGGCAAAGGTGAAATCATTGGAAAGAGGGCGTTGTGTTCCTTTCGGCTGAGCGATTTTGAAACAGCAGCACCGCTTTTTCAGGAGTATTACAGGGAAACAGGTAATGCTGATGCACTGCTTAAGATAGCATACGCCGCATTCTATCAGGAAAAGTATGACCAGGCCAGGGAGTATTTGCTGCGGTATGCCTCACATCTCAGTATGGAATCAGCAGAGACACAGATGGATTGGGCAGCAGCATACCTGCAGGTACAACTCTATATGCGCGGAAGGGACGTGGAGAAATCACTCAACTCTGTGAGCGGTTTTCTACGTGCATATGAGGGCAGTCGATCCTCTGACATACTCGCTACTGAGGTATTCTACGATGTGTCTCTGAGGGGTTTTCATTCCAGGGCGCTTCAGTATCTGCATGATGTCCGTTCCTATCTGCACACTGCCTATTATCAGGCCTGGGCAGCCTATATGCTCGGCATATATACTGCTTCCCCTCTGCTCACAGACGCTGTGCAGCTCCGTCCGGGCAGCTACTACTCATTTAGAGCAGCGCTTCTGCTCGGTGAAGAGGCAGAGGGTGTGAAAGACAGGCCACAGAACAGCATTGCGGCAATTGAGTCTGTTACTGTCAGCATCCTGCATGAGTTGTATTGTCTGGGATACCTGGACGACATCGAAGAAATGCTCCAATCGGGACTTTTACTCACACGGAAGGATGGGGGAGCCGGTTATCATTTCCTCCTCTCGAAGATAGCCTATGCTTACGGAGACCCCTACGGTGGTATTGCACATGCTGAGAAGCTCCTCACAAGTCTGGACTCACCAGCACTCCTCTTATTGCCCGGAGAGATACTCGAGCTCCTCTACCCACTGGTGTTCCTTGATATAATCGACGATACTCTGAAGGGCAAGAATCCGGTTCTTGATCCTTTTCTTGTACTTGCCATCATACGTGAGGAGAGCAGATACAACACGCATGCCCGCTCGTCCAAAGGTGCACTCGGTCTCATGCAGCTCATGCCCGAAACGGCATCATGGATACTGCATGATGATATCTCTGCAGTGCAGCTAGTGGAGCCATCTGTCAACATATCGGCGGGAACAGCCTATCTGGACTATCTTTGTAGAAGGTTTGATTCAGCCGAGTATGTGGTGGCATCCTTTAATGGTGGTCCAAATAACGTAGCAAAATGGATTCGAAGTAATCCCGGACGAAACCTCGAACGTTTCATCGAAGAGATCCCATATCGTGAAACAAGAAATTTCGTGAAGAGGGTCTACACTTCCTACCGTATGTACAGATACCTGTACACAGATGGTCATCAGGTTATAGATTAATTTTCTTGACATAGTTTGATTGATGTGATAAGCTTTCCACAGTGTGCTCAAATTATTATAACAAAAGAGGTGTCTGGCGCTATGAATATCACTGATGTTCGGGTGAAAAAGGTCGGTAACGAGGGAAAACTCAAAGCTTATGTTTCAGTGACCTTCGACGATTCCTTTGTTGTCCACAATCTCAAGGTGATCAACGGCCAGAGCGGTATATTCGTTGCCATGCCGAGCAGAAAGACGACAAGCGGCGAATTTAAAGACGTTGCCCACCCGATTAACTCCGCATTTCGTGAAATCCTGCAAAGAGCTGTTCTCGAGGCGTATAACAGAGAGATCGAAAATCAGGCGAGAGCAGAAAGTGCACATCACAGCGAAAATAACCCGGCAGAATAGGTTCTGATTAAAATCGACAGTATCGATTGCATCTTCTTCTATGGCTCTATGAAAGTATAAAAAATAAATCCCCACAAAGGAATTACAGGGCCAGCAACCTTCAGCACACTTTTTTAGTTTTCATTTATTTGTTAATTATTTATATTTATGGCGGATATGGAGTTCCTGGCCCATGGCGGAGGCTAGTGGATTGACGAGTTTGGGGCGTCGGCAAGCGGTAAGCCATCAGGTTTTGGTCCTGACATTCGGGGGTTCGAATCCTCCCGCCCCAGAATGAAGGGTTTGTTTTCATATCAGGTATATCCTTGAATAGGGAAAGGAATGACGACGAATCGGTGAGAAGGGAACTTAAAATTCTGGCAGGAACATCCAACCGGCAGCTGGCTGAGAAAATCGCAAAGAACCTGAACGTCAGTGTAACTGATGCTGAAATTTGTCGTTTTGCGGACAGGGAGATATATGTCCAGGTGAATGAATCTGTTCGCGGTGCTGACGTATTTGTCATTCAATCCACCTCCAATCCGGCAAATGAGAATATCATGGAACTGCTCATTATCCTTGATACTCTCATGAGGGCATCCGCCGGTAGAATCACTGCGGTGATCCCCTATTACGGATATGGGCGTCAGGACCGGAAGGCCCAGCCCCGAACACCCATTACAGCTAAGCTGGTGGCGAATTTGATTACAAGTGCAGGGGCAAATCGCATACTCATGCTCGACGTCCATGCGCTTCAGATACAGGGTTATTTCGATATCCCTGTCGACCATCTCTTTGCCACGCCCGTATTGTTTGACTATTTTAAAAATGAAAAGAGTAATTTCGTCGTCGTGTCACCCGATGCGGGCGGTGTAGAGCGGGCCCGGTTTTTCGCCCGTTTACTGAAGACCAATATGGCTATTATTGACAAGCGCAGGTCGGAGATGAACAAAGCGACCCTCATGAATATCATTGGGGAGAATCTGATCAAGGAGGCAAACCTTATCATTTTGGATGACATGATTGATACTGCTGGAACTCTCTGTGGGGCGGCAAATGCCCTTGCTGAGAGAGGGGCCAGGGATATATACGCCTGCGCGACGCATGGTGTGTTTTCAGCCAATGCAATTGATAATATCAATAAGTCTGCGCTGACAAAGGTCATTGTTACCGATTCCATATATTTTGATGAGGAAAAGAAACAGAAATCCGATAAGGTAGAGATACTTTCAATATCAGGATTGATGGCAGAAACTATACATAGAATTCACCAGGATAAATCAGTAGCTCCACTCTTTCTTGATGCAGACACCGGTAGTATTATCGAACTGGAATAACAATTCCATACATAAGGTGAAAGTCTAGTTTCCAACCAGTTAACAAAGAGAATTATAAATTTGGTTCAAATGAGCATTGTGCTGGCGAACGAAGTTCGCCCCACACCATTTTTTTCCGGTATGTCATCTGTGATCCTACGGTTGACATACCGATGCCTGAGTCAGGACGCGGGTGACAGACGATTTTATAAGGAATAGAGGTGTGAAAAATGGCTGATCGTATACTGGACATAAAGCTGAGGGAGAAAACGGGGAAGGAAGCGGCACGTAAAGAACGGCAGAGGGGATTCATCCCAGCGGTGTTGTACGGCATCAAGGGAAACAAGATTCTCACGGTCAAGGCAAAAGATTTCGAGAAGATGTTTGAAGAAATAGGTGAGCATTCGATTATTAACCTCAATATAGACAACAAGCATAAGGCTGAAGTTATCGTTAAAGACTTCCAGCTCGATCCTGTGACCAAACATGTCATTCATATCGATTTCCTCGAGTTCGAAAAGGGAAAGGCACTCAAAACGGAGGTGCCGATCCACATCATTGGGACTTCGAAGGGTGTGAAAATGGGCGGAATTCTCGAAACTTTTCTCCGTGATCTTGAAATCGAGTGTCTGCCAAGGGATATTCCCGACTCTATTGTCATCGACGTCGCCGATATGGAAATCGGCGATTCCCTTCATGCAAGAGATATCACTGTAGATGACAAGATCAAGATGCTCACCAATCCAGAGCAGGTGGTTCTAACGATAGGTATGCCGACAAAGATCGAAGTACCAGTCGAGGAAGAAGAGGCTGTTCCTGCCGAAGGTGAAGTGCCCGCCGAGGAAGCTGAAGAGCAGGAAGCTGCTCCTGAACCGGATCAGGAGCAGAAATAGATGTGATCAACCTGTAAGTTTCCAATCGATCTGGGGGGAAGTCATTGAAGCTCATCGTTGGACTAGGAAATCCTGGCCCGAGGTATCAACACAATCGACATAATGTAGGGTTTATGGTGGTTGATCGGTTTGCCAGGAAGTATTCCATCGATTTGAGTATAAAAAAGAAGAAAGCGGTATTCGGCAGGGGAAAGCTTGATGGCGAGGATGTGGTCATCCTGAAACCCCAGACCTTTATGAATCTCAGCGGGGAAGCCGTACTGTATCTGGCCTCCTTTCTGAAGGTAAGGACGACGGATATCGTTGTTGTTGCAGATGACACGGAGCTTCCCTTTGGTAAGATGCGGATCAGGCGCAATGGCAGCTCCGGTGGACATAACGGCATTAAATCACTCATCTATTCCCTCAAATCAGAAAACTTTTCACGCGTAAGGGTCGGCATCGGCAGACCGGAGTTTTTCTCCGAGAAGGTATTGTGCGATTACGTCCTTGAGGACTTTGCTCCCAGTGAACTGACAACTTTCTATGCTGAATCGGAAAAAGTCGTTGAGGCCCTCTACGTCATGATGACAGTCTCAATAGACGAGGCGATGAACAGGTATAACAATAGATAGGGCGAACTTCGTTCGCCAGCACCATGCTTATTTGTACAAAATTTATGATTCTCTTTGTTGACGGGTTTGAAACTCGACAGGCACTCTAAATAATCCGGTCATGTTTGCCGCTGTCAGTCTTCCTCCAGGTAGTAAATATGAATGAATCCCGTCCTTCAATTCTTCAACAGGTAAGGGACTTCTGTGTTCAGAATCAGCTCCTTGTGGAAGGGGATAAAATCCTTCTTGCCGTCTCGGGCGGACCCGACTCCACTGCCCTGCTTTACATCTTTCATGAACTACAGAATCATTTCAGGCTCGACCTGGGGGTCGCACATGTTAACCATGGAATTCGTGGTTCCGATGCAGATCTTGACCAGAAATTTGTTGAGGATATGACTGCTCGTATAGGGTTACCCTATTACAGTACTAAGCTTCAGATAGGATCACTACGGGAGAGGAGAGAATCTCCAGAGGAAGCGGCACGCAGGATTCGATATCAGTTCCTCTTCGATACCATGCACAAATCGGGATTTAAAAAGCTTGCAACAGGTCATACGCTGGAAGACAATATCGAAACGGTCCTCTATCGTCTGGCAACCGGCACGGGGCCCAGCGGTGTCAGTGGAATACATCCGCGGTTCGGCTCTGTGATTCATCCCCTGCTCGAACTGAGCAAGGGCCGAATACTGGAGTATCTCCAGTTTAGTGGCATTCGCTATCGAATCGACAGCACAAACTTTGATTGGAATATTCCGAGAAACAGAATACGCTATGAAATTCTGCCGCTTTTCGAAAAGATCAATCGAAGGTATAGAGAACACTTTGGCATCTTTGCAATGGTTCAGCGTGAAGAGAATATGCTGCTTGATCGGCTCACCCGCAGCACCATGGACACCGTTCTTGAAGACCAAGACAGCACAGGGTTCAGGCTCCATTACAGCAAGTTTGCAAAGCTCGATGCTGCCATCCGTAGAAGGATCGTGGTTCTCATGTATGAACAGCTTATTGACAATGGAAATGAGATGAGAAAGGGGTATCTCCCTTACAAGGTGCTCGATCTCATTTCTGCAGGAAACGTACAGGGGAACAAGACAATCTATGAAAACAACTTCGTTTCGGTGTTCAAGGAGTATGATTCACTCGTGTTCAAGAAAAGAGTTGTCGATACCAGGGTGCCAGGGTATCTTTACCATGTACATGAAATCGGAAGTGCTCAGCGTATTCCTGAGATTGGCAAAGAACTGATATTTCATCTCCGGAAAAACAAAGGGAGCTTTGAAAAAAAAGAGCTTGCAAGAGACAAGATCTATTTAGATTACGATAAGATCCAACTACCAATCAGCATACGGTGTAGAAAAACAGGGGATAAAATAACCCTGAAAAATGTCGGCCGAAAGAAGATAAAGGATCTGTTTATCGATCACAAGGTTGATGGTACATCAAGGGGTTGCGTTCCCATTCTGGAAAGTAACAACGAGGTCATCGGAGTCTTCTGTTCGTTTTACGGCATGGACAACAGGGTGTCTGAAGAATACATGATTACCGATCGTACGGTAAATGTTCTCGTGGGTGAATTGAGAGATTGGAAAACATAAAGGTCATCTTTTCCAGAGATCAGATCCAGCACGAAGTGAAGGAGCTGGGTAAACGTATTTCAGATAATTACGGTGATGAAGAAATCATACTCATCTGTAATCTGAAAGGGGCCTTTATCTTTCTAGCCGATCTTTGCAGGCATATCACATCCCCCATTAGTATAGATTTTATTGCCACAACGAGCTATAAGGGAACGGAGAGTACCGGTGATGTTCGCATCATCAAGGACCTCAAAATGGATGTGCGCGGGAAGCACATTCTACTGGTTGAAGATATCGTTGACACAGGCTACACGGTCGACTACATACTCAAATATCTGAGCCTCCACAATCCGAAGAGTCTCCATGTCTGTACACTTCTCGATAAAAGATGCAAAAGAGAGATTGAAATACCGATTCGATTTCGGGGATTCGAGGTCGGGGACCAGTTTGTCATTGGATATGGGCTCGATTATAATGAGAAGTATCGGGAGCTTGACTATATTGGGGAGTTTGTCCAACCCTGAAGAGGAACAACTTGGATAACAACAGAAAGGACATCAAGAATTTCAGACCTTCAAATAGGCTCGCACTGATTGCGATCATTGGGCTCATAGCACTTTTTCTGATGTTCATGTTCAACAAGCCCCGGGAAACCTACGAGGAAGTCGACTATTCACAGCTCGTCCAGCTCATTGAAGACGGCAAGGTGCAGCAGATAAGGATTGTTGACAAGGACATTTACGGCTACATTTCGGGAGGTGACACGCCTCTCATATCCTTCCACACCATTATTCCCTATGATGATCCCAACCTCATTCCCATGCTTCTGGCCAACAACATCGATTTCAAAGGTGAAATGAAGAAGAGCTTTCCATTTCTCAATGCCCTCGTAGGGATTATTCCATGGCTGCTTATTCTGGGGGTTTTCTGGTTTATCATGCTCAGACAGATTCAGGGTACCAGTAACAAGGCCCTGTCTTTCGGTAAGAGTCGGGCTAGGCTTCAGCCGGATTCTGCTAAAAAGGTGACCTTCGCCGATGTTGCGGGTGTCGACGAGGCGAAGGAAGAGTTGAAAGAAGTAATCGATTATCTCAGAGACACGAGCAAGTACACGAAACTCGGTGCGAAGATACCCAAGGGGCTCCTGCTCATCGGTCCGCCTGGAACCGGCAAGACCCTTCTCGCCAGAGCTATTGCGGGTGAAGCGGATGTCCCCTTCTTCAGCATGAGCGGGTCGGATTTTGTCGAGATGTTTGTCGGTGTCGGTGCGAGCCGGGTTCGTGATCTTTTCGATCAGGGGAAGAAACACTCACCCTGCATTATCTTCATCGATGAGCTGGACGCTGTGGGAAGGGTCAGGGGTGCCGGCTACGGCGGCGGGCATGATGAGCGGGAACAGACGCTCAATCAGCTGCTCGTTGAGTTGGATGGCTTTGAAGAAAACGAGGGCGTTATCGTGGTTGCTGCCACGAACCGGCCGGATGTACTCGATCCCGCTCTGCTCAGACCGGGCAGATTCGATCGGCAGGTCGTCGTCGACATCCCCGATATCAAGGGAAGGGAAGGCATACTCAAGGTACATGTGCAGAAGATACCAGTTGCTAAAACGGTCAACCTTAAGGTCATCGCACGTGGAACACCTGGGTTTTCCGGGGCAGATCTTGCAAACCTCGTGAACGAGGCTGCGTTGCTCGCGGCCGGCAGGGACAAGCGCAAGGTGGGTATGGAGGAGTTCGAGTTTGCAAAGGACAAGGTGCTCATGGGGCCCGAACGAAAGAGCATTATCATCTCCGAGGATGAAAAGAAGGTGACCGCATACCACGAGGCGGGGCATGCGCTGCTGGGTATGCTTCTGCCAAACGCTGATCCTATACACAAGATGACCATTATTCCGCGAGGCCTCTCTCTTGGCCTTACGCAGAGCCTTCCCGAAACAGATAAGCACAACCTCACTAAGGATTATGTAGCAGACCAGGTGACGCTGCTCATGGGCGGGAGAGTTACTGAAGAGTTGCAGTTCGGTGCCGGGGGTATTACGACAGGGGCAAAGAATGATATTGAGCGTGCGACGGGTATAGCCAGACGGATGGTGTGCGAATGGGGTATGAGTGAAAAGCTCGGCCCGCTTCAATATGGCCAGAAAGAGGAGCCGATATTCATCGGTAAGGAAATCGCGCGGCACAAGGACTACAGTGAGAAAACTTCTCAACTCATCGATGATGAGATCAAGCGCATTGTGCATGATGCATTTGAAAAAGCAAAAAAGATACTTATTGAAAACAAGACCACTCTCGACAGACTCGCCAAGCGCCTCCTGCAGAAAGAGGTGCTCGACCGGAAGGAAATCGAGGATATCGTCGGTATACACAAAGGCCCTCCTGAAAAAAAGAAGTCTTCACCTCCCAAACCCAGGGCTGCATCATCCAAACCCAAAACGGAAAAGAGAAAAGCCCCCCTGGACAAGCTTAAGCTTGCAACCAATGATCAAACCTGAGCTCATCCTCCCTGCAGGAAATCGTGAAAAAGCTTCCTATGCCCTTGCCTATGGTGCCGATGCCGTGTATGCCGGATTACCTGGTCTCTCTCTGCGCACGAAATACATTTCCTTTGATGAGCTTTCCCTCGGACAGGCAATCGATGAGGCCCACAGCCTGGGAAAACGGTTCTACGTTGCATGCAATCTCTTCGCCCATGAGGGTGATCTGAATCGTGTTGATCGGTTCCTTGATGTCATGGAAGAGTATAAACCTGATGCCCTCATCGTCTCCGACCCTGGCATTATCAGGATTATCAGGAAGCGCAAAATCAACATCCCACTTCACCTCAGTACACAGGCCAATACAACGAACTCCCAGGCTCTGCAGTACTGGCGTGAAGAGGGTGTGGAGCGGGTTATTCTGGCACGGGAGCTGCGGTATGAGGAACTCGTGCGGATGTGCCAGGAATCTGGGGGTATTGAACTTGAGATCTTCATACACGGCGCTATGTGCGTGTCCTATTCGGGCCGTTGCCTCCTCTCCAGTTTCCTCACAGGCCGCGATGCAAACCGGGGTGCATGTGCCGGCACCTGCAGGTGGCGTTATGGACTTGTGGAAGAGACCAGGGAGGTCGAGCGCTTCGAAATCGAGGAGGATGCACGGGGCAGCTACATCCTCAACTCAAAGGACCTCTGCCTGTTGAGAAGAGTTCCAGAATTAAAAAACCTTCCCATACATGGATACAAAGTAGAGGGAAGGACAAAGAACCTGTTGTATGTTGCGTTGATAGCACGAGCCTACAGGCGAGTCATCGATGATGTATTCATTGATGGATCGAGCGTAATCGATCCTGAAGCTGTTCGGCTCATCGGATTGACCGACAGCCATGGTTTCACTGAAGGCTTTCTGTTCCCGGATTCTGAGCCCATGCAGAGCTATGATAGGGGTGCTGAACGATCGCAGCAGGTTCTCGGTTTTATCAGAGAGTGTGCGGATCGTGAGATACGCATATCTGTGAAGAACCCGCTCTCTGTGGGGGATGAGGCCATCGCCATCTCACCTGAAGCGATGCTGCCAATAACGATAGTGGAGCTCAGGATGCATGGGAAATCCATTGATCGGGCATACGGAGCAATGGGCCATGAAGTCAGGGCTCTCATTGACAAAAATCTAGCCGGGCTACTGTGGCGGTACGGCATACTCGTTAAAGGGTGAACGATCCTCCTTTTAAACCGATATTATTACTGATACATGGTTGTGATCCTCTGTTACCCTGCATGTGGGGTCGGGTGTTGATATGTCCGAAATACTTGAAAGTATAAAATGCAATGTGTGCGGTTCAGAAAAAACCGAGCTCTTTCTTCAGCTTGATGGATTCGGCTATCAGCGATGCACGAACTGTGGTCTTGTTTATCAGAATCCCCGGCCTGTTTTCAATGATCTGAAGAAACGGTACAGAGAAAATTATTTTGACTATGAGGTCACCAATCAGGTCAATTTCTTTAATCTGATGAAGCTTGGATTAAAAGATATACGCTTCGATTCCCTCTGTTGCAATGACAGCGAAAGAAAGAAATTCCTCGATATTGGCTGTGCCACGGGACTGCTTCTCAATCACATGAAAAGGAAGGGTTGGGATTGTTATGGTGTGGAGATTTGCAGGGAATCAGCCGAATATGCGATAACACATTTCAGCCTCAATGTCTTTGTCGGTACCCTTGAGCAGGCCTCGTTTCCTGACTCCTTTTTCCATGCAGTACACTTCTCGCATCTGATCGAGCATGTGCCCGATCCGATTGGCCTTCTCCTGGAGGTAAGGCGCATCCTCAAGCCAGAGGGATACATGGTGCTTACCACCCCGAACGTCTCGGGAATGCAGGCACGGGTTGCAGGGAAGAACTGGCGATCCGCGATCCCTGATCATGTGTACCTCTTCTCAAAAAAGACCATGAAGAGCCTGTTGAGGAAAACTGGTTTTGAGGTCCTGAAACAGGTCTCGTGGGGTGGTATCCCTGCCGGTAAACGGCCCCTGTATATTAAAAAACCGGGCGACCGGCTCGCCAAGCTCTTCAACTTCGGAGATGTGATGCTTTTCCACTGCAAGCCTGCCTGACAGTCATGCTCTGACAGTACCTTTCTCATAACACTTCAGCGGCCTGTATTTTTCATTTCTCATTTCACTGAAGAGGAGTATAATGAGATAGCATTCAGAGCATTGATAGCTATCAGCTCGTTTAAGAGTGCTGCGGGGAGAAAGATGTCCAGGTACATTCAGGTTGTGACGACGGTTGATCGTAAGGAAGATGCAACACGAATTGCCCAGGCTTTGGTGGAGAAACAGGCGGCAGTCTCCAAATAATTCTCCCATGGTTCCATAATTCAGGTGGATAAGGCGATGAAGAATATTCCTGTTTTGCATGTCTCGGACACAAGCCTTGCCGGGGCCTATGAGAAGGCCCTCGTAAACCTCTATGACAAGGGTCTTCCCATGCGCACACAGTATGACAGAGACGAGGATCCCCCGAGTATCGATGCGACAATGAACATCACCATCGAAGAGCCCTGGTCAGACCCGATGATACATAAGGCATTTCCAGGAGGTATCGAAGACCTTCGTGAGTATGTGATGGAGCTTCAGGGGGCAAAGGACCACTGGATGAAGAGCATGAACGATCCAGAGGATACCCGCTGGGAGTACACCTATCACTGGCGGCTCCACGACTACGGAACATGGAAAGAGCTCTCGGAGGGGAAGGGTGTACAGGGTTCTGTAGGACCATTCAGGATAAATCAGATCGAGGCGGTGATCGAAAAGCTTTCGCAGCAGCCCTTTACGCGACAGGCGCAGATGATCACGTGGATGCCGAATATTGACCTCACCTGCTATGACCCTCCCTGCCTCCAATCACTCCATTACCGTATCGTGGAAAATGATGATGGAGCCTGGTATCTCAACTGCAACGTACGATTCAGAAGCAATGACGCCTGGGGAGCGAATTTCATGAACATGTTCGGCATCATACAGTTCAACAGGTGGGTCATTGCACAGGGTATCGCAGACAGAGCAGATAAAGTTGTTGAGCTTGGGCGATTGAACTGGCATGCTGATTCTTACCATATCTACGGTAAGGATATCGAAGATTTTACCAAGAGGCTGATTGCACGAATCGATGAGCCCTTTGAGAAACGGGTCTTCAACTTTTTCGATCCCGAGATTCAGGAAATATACACTGAGGCTGAATCTGCAGTGCGAAAGAAGATTCAGGAGTACGACGGGCGGCATACCGAGCATTGACACGTATCTGTTGCGTATTACCATCGAGCCTTCCCCCCTGCAAAAACCTCTTCTTACTGAAGAATATTGTAGCACCATGCACATGAGAGTTGAAAAAGGAAGATGAAGACGGTACAATGGAGCACATGATGCACCCTATGTGACCTTCACTGTTACTCCAGAACGAAGGGGAGGGTAAAAACATGATGAAACGGGCAGTTCTCATTACGTTCTGCATTGCCATTCTTTTCTCTACGCAAACCCTTCTCGCAAAGAACAGACAAAAGGAGGGAACCCCTATGGAACTGAAGGTGACGAGCACAGCCTTTCAGCAGGGTGGTGTTATTCCGGCACCGTATACCTGTGATGGTGCGGATATTTCCCCGCCCCTGACCTGGACCGGAGGCCCAGACGGAACGCAAAGCTACGCGCTCATTGCTGACGACCCCGATGCACCCATGGGCACCTGGGTACACTGGGTGGCGTACAACATCCCGGCAACAGCCACTTCACTACCGGAGAATGTCGCGAAGAAGGAAAGCTTGAGTGACGGAACGGTTCAGGGCGTCAGCGATTTCAAACGGTATGGATACGGTGGGCCCTGTCCCCCAAGTGGTACGCATCGTTACTTCTTCAAGGTATATGCACTCGATACGGTACTCAAGACAGGCCCGGGGCTGACGAAGAAGAAGCTCCTCAGGGAAATCGAGGGACATATTCTCGGCCAAGGTGAGCTCATGGGAACCTACAGCCGCTGACGAATCGTTGGACGTGAAATGCACTCCCATATAGGGAAACGATGGAAGAAAAGATAATTTCAGTGAACGAGCTGTCAGAGGGGGAAATCCTTTCCCTTATAGAACTGGCAATCGATATCAAGAGAAACTCTGCTCAATACAGTGATAGTCTCACAGGAAAATCTCTGCTCCTACTTTTTCAGAAAACATCGACCCGCACCCGGGCCGCTTTCGAGCTCGGCATGAAACAATTGGGCGGTGATACGGTGGTCATGGGCTGGGAAAGCAGCAATTTCTCCATCTCCCCCATTTCCTATGAAGCGCGCTATCTGGAGACAGTTTTCGACTGCATCATGGCGAGGGTTATACATCACGAGGATTTAAGAGAACTTGCGGATTCCATTCACATCCCGGTTATCAACGGATGCTGTAATCTGTACCACCCATCACAAACTCTCGCTGATCTCATGACTGTTTTTGAAGTGAAGGGAAGTTATGACACGTCGATCTGTTACATCGGGGTCCAGAACAATGTCGCAAACTCGCTTCTTCTCGCATGCAGCAAGGTAGGTGTTCATCTGACATTGGTAACGCCAATCCGGGATGAGATCCCTCCCGATGTTGCACAGTGCTTGGCGAAAGGGGATACTGTGGTTGAAACCCTCGATCTCCAAAATGCTCTCAAGGAATGTGATTTTTTATATACGGACACCTGGGTTAACATGGAGCTTTTTCATGATGATGCCTATCGCGAAGAGAAGGAACGGCGTATGAAACTCCTGTTACCCTATCAGGTCAATCGTGGGCTTATAGAGGGAAGTGATGTCCACGTGATGCATGATATGCCCGTTCATCCAGGTTTCGAGATCGATGAGTACGCTATCAACTGTGAGGGGTCGGTGATTTTCAGACAGGCGGAAAACAGGCTCTATACGGCACAGGCGCTTCTCATTACCCTCATGGGTGGTCAACTCCCCTAGCATGGAGTAGGGGAGGAGGGGAAGAATATGGAACATGATAGAGCTGTTCAGCTGCTCAAATCCACGGGTGCTCTGCTGGAAGGCCACTTCTTACTCACATCCGGCAACCACTCCGATACCTATATTCAGTGTGCTCTGCTGCTCTCCGATCCCCATACCTCCCTCGCCTTCATGGAGGACATAGCTGAGCATTTTTCGGGACGGCATATCGATACTGTTGTCGCACCGGCGGTTGGCGGTATCATCGTCGCCTATGAGGTCGCCCGCCTGCTCCGTACAAGGGCGATCTTTTTGGAGCGGGAGCAGGGTATGATGACATTACGTCGGGGCTTTCGAATCGAAAGGGGAGAAGCGGTGCTCATCGTGGAGGATGTCATAACGACAGGCGGTTCAGTAATCGAGGTTAGTGATGCTGTACGTGCTGCCGGCGGTACGGTGAGAGGCTACGCGTCAATCGTAAATCGATCGAGCGGCAGGTTCAAACCCGATGAGCCCTACTACTACTCACTCGAGATGGACGTTCCCATGTATAAGCCCGATGCCTGTCCGCTCTGCGCTCAAAACATACCGGCGGTAAAACCCGGATCGAGAAACCTGAAAGGGTGAGGAGAAAAATCATGATAGAGCATCCATACCTGCAGCAGCTCGGTGAGGCATTTGGAAGGAGCGGGTCGGTGCTTTGCTTCGGCATGGACCCTGTGGTAGACAGGATGAAGATCGATACATCGCGGAATCTCGGCGATGAAATCGTTCGCTACTTTTCAATCATACTTGGGGCCATATCGAACAGGATATCAGCGGTCAAACCCAATGCGGCCTACTATCTCCAGTATGGCTCAGAAGGCCTTCAGGCACTCTCGAAACTCGCCCAAGCTGCAAAGAAACTGGACCTGCCGGTGATAATAGACCTGAAGGCCGGGGACATCGGGCGAACATCTACAGCCTATGCGCGCTTTGTATTCGAGGTGATTGGAGGCGACGCGGTGACCCTGAATCCCTATATGGGATTCGACGCTTTAGAGCCATTTACAGGGTACAAAGACAGGGGATTCTATATTCTGGCATTGACCTCAAACCCGGGTTCCAGGGACTTTCAGTTCAGTGGTCTCGATTCTGGTATGCCGCTCTATGAGCGGGTACTCGGCACGATCGGATCATGGGCGGTGCAGCATCCCGGAGTCGGTGCAGTGGTTGGCGCTACACAGAGGGATTTCAGCACCTGCATAGAAAGAGTGCTGCAGAATGGTAAGTCACTGCCGCTTCTCATACCGGGCGTGGGGGCTCAGGGCGGAAGTTATTCTGAAATAATGCGCATACTCAAAGAAAAGGGATACGAACACGGCTATGTGCGCATTAATGCTTCGTCATCCATCAGCTATGCCCATGAGCGGTTTACCGAAGTCGGCTTCGATGAAGCGGCGGGCCTGGCCGTCGATGAGCTCACAGGTTCTCCGTGAGTTTCTTGAGTTCCCGGGAATGCTGATAGAGTTCATCCAGGCTCATTGATTTCATGAAGACCATGCCCCTTGTGGCACGAAGCAGCGCACTTCTGTGTTCATTGAAGAACTCCCGCCCGAGACAGGTCTTGAGCATCTGATACTGCTCTACCTGTATCTTTTGTGCCAGCTCGGAAAAGGGGCCGTCGTATTCGTGGGAGGGAAATGAAGCATCCTTCTGTGAGAGAAAGGAGTTCTTGAAGGCATTGTCCTGCAGAGCAAACATATTGAGAGATACGGGGATAAACATGTCCGCCTCCGAGGGGTGGAATCGATACCACACGTTTCGATAACCCCACACCTCAATATCCCTGCGTCCCGTTTCGTCTGCATAGAATCTGAGCGCCTCTGAGAGCGCCTGAAGCACCTTGTAGTGTGTGTCAGGGCCGCTTGCTTCCGGGTCAAGTGCGACGCTCACCACATCAGGCTGTGTCTTCCTCAGCAATGCTATAATAGGAGTGACGTCACGCTTCACGGTTGGTTCTTCGGTAAAAATGTCACCCGTGTAAAAGCCAAGTTGGAGATGATACACTGAATCCGAGTGCCATCCGAAATATCCCCACAGGCAGTCTCCCTCCCACTCCCTGCACATTCCCTTGAGTTTCTGAATGAGATGCAGGTCTTTTTTTCCAGGGTACTGGGTTTTAAAATAGTTGATCAGCTCCGCAATACGGTCTCTGATCTGTTCGATGTCATTTTCTTCGTACAGGGCTATAAGGTTGCGCAGAAGTCGGCGAAGACGGCCTTCATTTTTCATTGCTGGCGAATCGGCTGCTACACCGTCGAGGTACTGCCAGACATCCCTGTTCTTGCCTATGGTGTTTTCCGGATTGAAGTAATCCTCCCTGTACAGCTCATCAAAGCCATGTCTGTCGAGTGCGTCCCTCAGGTCTGTGATGAGATCGAGCATGAACCGGTTTGTGACTGCGGTGAATCCGCTGGTAAAGGTGACGAAGCAGTGTTTGGTACTGTGGTCGCGGATATGCCGCACAACTCCCGGAAGATACCCAAGCATGATATCGTCATGATGAGGTTCTGTGTGCAAGAAGGTCCGCTCACTTTTAGCTGCAATGCCACGCTCAATTTTCTCTAAAAGTGCTGAAATGACCCGCTCCTTCAGGGAACTAAGGCTTCCCTGTTCATTCCGGAGAAGCAGTTTACCGTACCCATGGCTCTCAAGGTGTTTTTTCTCAAGTTTTGCAATGGGTATACGCTGTTCGAGTGATATATCAATAATGATACGCTCTGCAGCCTGTGCTTCGATCTTTGTGTCGGATTTGATAAGGGAGATGTTTCTCTCAGGGAGGTTCTTTGTGGCCCCTCTCGTGAGATAGAAACGGGCTTCCGGAAGATCGTGGAGTGCGGTGGCGGGGTAGTGTATGGTTTGCTCCCTGAGGATTGAATTGGCAACAATATTTGCCTTTGCCTCCCCGGCAGCAATGATGAGTGCAACACAGGATGTGTTGTACGTGATGGTGGAGAGCCCGATGGTGATGACGAGCCTCTTTCGTGCTATTTCCATGCCCCCGAGGTCCTGGGCTGCCGCGGCCTGGGTTTCGTAATTGGTACGTGTCAGGCGGGTGGTTGAGAATAGATCAGATCCGCGTATGTTGAACCCAACATGCCCGTCCGGTCCAATGCCCCCGAGGAAGAAACCGATCCCACCCATCTCCCGTATCTTTCGTTCATACTCGATGCACCACTCATCAATACGTTCAAGTACCTGTTTCTGCAGCTTTTCCTTCTTGTCTGCGGGCTGGCGGTATCGAAGGGTCAGATCGACTTCACCGTCCCTCCAAACCTCTTCGAGCTCCTGATTCTCCCCGAGACCGATATGGTCACAGTTAATAAGAAGGGCCTTTTCGGCATCGAGGCCGAATCCTTCGAGATAGTATTTTTTTACGTAGAAGTAGAAGCTGTTGTGCTGAAGAGGATTGATGGGGTAAAACTCATCGATCTGCACAAAATGAAGGCCCCCCATAACCGGTTTCTTCGAAGCATCCACTCCTGAGGCTTCCAGTTCTTGTTGTATTTTCCTGTCATTCCATCCCGTGAGATATCGATTCACCTCTTTTATGAAATATTCAGGTGTCTTTCCAGTCGGCAGGCTGATGACACCCTCCGGGTTTTCCTGTACCCATTCTATAAACCGGAGTGCGGTCAGCCTTCCAAGTTCGGGGAAGCTCGGCACCACGAT
>CBFDDP010000058.1:0-18481 GCA_965603595.1 uncultured bacterium | reverse complement strand
GCATCAAGACCTAATAATAAATCAAACTCAAATTTACGCACAGGATACCGTAGATGCCACTGCTACCAAAGGTGCTCGTGGTACAAGTTATAGACAGCTCTATAGTTCTCTTATTGCACCGGAGGTTCTTGTCAGAACAGCATTATCCGATACTATAAAAGAGAGAAGGTGTAAAAATGTATATAAAAAAACGTGGTTGCTGTATACTATTATTGATCCTTCTGGATTTTCCACTAATTTTCGAATCGTGAATCATAACCGTTTATATCATTTTTTAAAAATCTTCTTTTTCAGTGAAAGATAAAATGTGTTTTAAATTGAGGAAAGCGAGAATTATTCCTGCTGAAGCAAAATATCTTGTCCAGATAAGGGATTTTACAACCAAATATGCAAAAAGAAACAGGTTCAGTCGGAAGGAAATGAATGAATTGAAGATTTCAATTGATGAGATCTGTTCCAACATCGTGCGCTACGCCTATGAGGGAATGGAGAGGGGTGATATTCAGGTTAGGATTCAGAGAAGGAAAAACCTCATAATTATTACTATCATTGATACAGGTGTTGAGTTTGACCCTTCAACCATAGAGGCACCTAATCTGGGTAGACATGTGCAGGAAAGAAGGAGTGGTGGAATGGGTTTTCATCTGGTAAAAAAACTCAATGATGAAGTCCTGTATGAGCGTGTTGGGAATCAGAATGTAATTACAATACGAAGAAAAATCTGACCTACCGTACGTACCCCCCGTGCATAAACAACCAAAGGCTGACGAGCGACCCTCCTCTTTCCGGACAATAAAGATTATCTTGCTCTCATATACAAAGTGTAGATAATTTATAATTCCATGAAGCTCTCAGAAATTACCCCCGGAGAAATGTCTCAAGCAAGAAAAAAGTTATATCGTTTCACCTTCTTTAACATCATTGCCTTTACATTACTAAGCGGAAACACGATCTCCCTCTTTTCACTGAGGCTTGGAGCCGGCAGCTCTCTTATAGGCTTGCTCTCTTTTTTCATCTATATAAGTTACTTTTTAATGCTAGTTGGCCGACTGCTCGTTCAAAGACACGGTATAGTCGGTCTAATGGGAAGGTACTGGTTTATAAGACATTTGATGATGATCCCGGTTCTCTTTACACCGATTATCGCAAACAGAGGGTACCATACTGCAGCATATATCCTGATTATATTCAGTGTACTAGGTTTGAATATATTCCGCGGCATCGCTATTACCGGTTATAACCCGGTAATAGGCGAGTTCGTGGAAGAAAACCAGCGGGGTGCCTTTCTCTCCAAGCTGCAGAAGATCCAGCATGTGGTAACACTTTCAGTCAGTATCGTTATGGCCCTGGTACTTGGAAAGCAGGCGCCTCTTTACAGATACTCGTTCTTGATGCTTCTGGGTATTCTCTGTGGTTCTTATGCCTCTTTTGTCTTTCTAAAAATCCCTGAGCCGGCACATATCCAAAAACACATTGCAGAAAACCTCTGGAAGGGTTTTGTTACAGCCATAGGACGGAATTCCTTCCGTACGTATATCACAACCCACTTTCTTGTATCCTTGGCAACATTTATGATTACCCCTTTTCTCATCGTTTATATAAAGATAGTGTATCATCAGCCAGATAATTTCATTATACTGTACACGGTTTTTGGAAGCCTGGGTGCGCTTCTCATGGCACAGGCAAGCGGATTTATTATCGACAGGCTTGGTGCAAAACCGCTTTACTTTATCTTTACGCTTATCATAGCCTTCGCCACTGTACCTGCAGCTTTTTCCCCGGAGATACAAAACATACGAATGATCTGGATATTCTCATCAGCAATATTTTTCTTTCACAACATGGGAAGCCACGGTGCTCTTAATTCAGGCCAGACCTATTTCTTTGCGGCCATCAAGCCTGAAGAGAGGCTTAATCTGGGAATCGTGTTCTTTCTAACAAGGGGGCTTGCCGGCGGTATAGGCGCATTATCAGGCGGGTTCATCCTCGCATGGCTTCAAACATTAACAGTTATAGACACGGCTTCCGCGTTCAGGATTTATTTTGGATTCCTTACACTATTCCTCTTTATCATTGTTGTGTTCATAATCAGAATGGAGAATCTCGGCGCCTACCCCATTCGTAATGCGCTTGCAAAAATATTCTCTCCCCGCGAAATACGAACAATTAGTCTACTCCACAGGCTGGACAGGTCGAGGACTGTCTCCGAAGAGAAGAGCGCTATCAAGGCCCTCGCCGTGTCTGGATCGGAACTCTCTGTACACGATATACTACAGAAACTGAAATCGCCAAGGTTTACCATCAGGAAAGAGGCTATTACAACATTAAGCTCACTTCCAGTTGATAACATGGTTATACAGGCACTCATTGCAGAAGTGAAGAACCATTCATTTACAACCGCATATCTGGCTGCAGATATAATCGGGAAGAGAAAGATTTCGGAAGGGGTAATAGTCCTCAGAACGCAGCTTCATTCCAGGGACTATTTCCTAAGCAGTAAATGTATGGTTTCACTCGCGCGCTTGAATGACAGGGAGAGTATTCCGGATATTGAAGATATAATAAGAAAAACGAACAATCCCCGTATGATAGTGCATGGCGCAGTAGCCCTTGAAATCTTCAAAAACCCTTCTTCTATTCAAGTGCTTTTAAACAAATTGGGGGAAAAGAATCCGCCCTATATGAGGGATGAGATAATACTCTCAATTGCAGGCATTTTAGGATTCGGCACATGGTTCTATCCACACTACGTATCCTTTCTTGAAAAAAGTACAATAGGAATTTCACATTTAAAGGACCATCTTGGAGAGTGTACCATACCTTCTAAACTGTCCGATCAGATTGAAGAGCTCTATATGAACCTGCCTATGGGAAGCAGGTCCCGTTTCAGCCAGCTTGCGGAAAAGCTGCTCACACAGATTGAGATACTTCCTCAGGAAGTTGATGTTTCCTCTATCTTACGAAAAGCGGTAGCTGATGAAGGTTTCATCAGGCTTGACCGATTCTGTTTTTTAATTGCTTCGGCAATCACATGGTTTGTGACTCAGAAGGGTCCCGGTCGATAAATAGGGCTTCTTGAAAAAGTCTTTAATCAACTATAGTGTATGCAAAGGGCCTCCGATGACGGTAAAAACCCGATAGAATCCCCTCCCACAGAAAGCGTAAAAAACTTCTTTCAGAAGCTTCTCCTTCCTTGGTTTAAATAAGGCAAACGGTCCTCCAAAACCTTATTGCCTTATATAAACCACTTCTATTCCTGCATCAGCTCTGCATCTGGTTTGGTCATCCTGATAAATACTATTCGAACACCGCTTCATATACTGGATTTTAACGGCTGAAAAACAGATAAAGCTACCTGCTGCCGGATTTTCCAACTTTCCTTGTTCGCTGATAATGTCGTCGTGCCTTGGCTCTGTTGCCGCAATCGTTCATATTGCACCACCGCCTGCTGCTGTTACGGCTCTTATCGACGAACAACCAGCCGCAATCCCTGTCGGCACACATCTTTAAACGTTTTAAATAGGGAGAAATCAAAAGATCAGCCGCAGATTTTACAATCGGGTCGAGCATATAATCAAGGGCGTCCTGTTTTGTGCAGAAAGACCATACGAACCCCTCATCCGGTGTCTTTACACAGCATGCCCTGCCCATGGTATCTGCAAAATAGCTGTTGAATTCGATAAGCTCCTCTTCCTCGACAAGGTCTTTTTTTACTATCGACGAGAATAAGCGAAAGAGCAGCTCCCTCAAAAGGATTGCTCTCTCATAGACTCTATCCGCCTCGTCACTGTTCTGAGATGCTTTTTTCAACAAATCCCGACTGTACCGCTCTTCTACTATGCCTACATGAATACCCCACAGAACGAGATCGCTGAAATCGTTGAGCATGTCTCTTCGCTTACTACTGCCCCTCCACGAAAGGGTATTGGTGAAATCTAGACACAGCGATCCGCCTTCCAAGGGAATATTCCCGGCATTCGTTTTTTCTTCCATGGGAAAATCCTAATATAACCGGTAAATTTAACTTGACAGGTTAGAAATTCTCTGTAATAATCTAACCCATATAATTATAATTGATGGTTATATAATGTCAAGGCATTCTGAAAGGGGGTTTGCATATTATGAACTGGTATATGCTGTGGCAGCTGTCCAAGATAAAGCAGGCCGAGCTGCTCAATGATGCCAGAAATCATCGGAGGGCAGCAAAAAGGGGGCCGAAATCTAAAACGCCGTCTCAAGGTGTCCTTCAAAAACTCAATAACAGGAATCCGGTCACACAAATAAAAAGCCGCCTTTCGGATAAGGCGGCTTTTTGTCTTTCTGATAAACCGGTCACGGCTCATCCGGGAAGTAGTAATCCGCGGCGTTTTCTCTGGTAACCAGCTCGGCTGAGAGGATGATGCGGACTGGCAGTTTCTTTTGATAGAAACCCTCGAAATTCTTTCCGCGCGCCCCCAGGATGGCCACCCCGACCACTGTGGCGCACTGGTCGGGCGGATAGGTCACATTAGCCTGAACGAGGGGTTCGCTGCGGTCCATGATCATCTTGATCACGTTCTTGTCGCAGGCGCCACCGAGGAAATACTTTATGTCCCTTCTCCCCGATTCCTTGTACGCCTGCAGGGCACCGAGCATCATGTCGTCGTCCGCGGTGTACACGGCGTCGATCTTTCTGTACTTCTGCAGGTAGTTCTCCATGATGGCCAGCGCTTTATCCTTCCTCCATTCGCCGGGCTGGGAGTCGAGGATCTTGATTCCGGGGTACTGAGCAGCGGTCTTTTTTATCGTTTCGATCCGTACGGTGTTGATCGGGCAGGGGATACCTTCGATGATCACGAGGTTCCCTCTGTAGTTAAGCTGCTTACAAAGCCACTCGGTCCCTTCACGGGTGTACCCCTCGTCGTCGTTGGAGAGATACACGTCGTAACAGACCTTGGAAGTACCACGGTCCATCACCACAGTGTAGATCCCGGCCTTGTAGGCCTTTTCGATGACTGATGTCACTGAAGCGTCGTAGGGCCAGACGATGAGCACGTTGATGCCTTTTGCCATCAGGTCCTCGATGTCGTTGGCCTGCTTAGTCACGTTTTCCGCGTTGACGTACAGGAACTCGATGTTCTTATCCTTGGCCTCCCAGTCGGCCATGCCCTTCTTAGCCCAGTAGATAGCGCGCGCCATGTACCCGGCAGTCGCTGCGGGCATCGAATAGCCTATCTTCAGGTGCTTCTCGGCCGCGTTTGCGTTCATTGTCGCGAATGCTCCCAGAAAGGCAGCCGCGATAAGAACAGTGACAACGATTGTCGTAAGTCTTTTCATACAAACCCTCCTTTTAGGAAATTTTTATGTTATTCACAAGACATAGTACGCATGTATCAAGCTTTCTGCCTCTGGATATACACCGCTCCGATTATGACGAGACCCTTCACCGTTCCCTGCAGATATGGAGATACGCCGAGCATGTTGAGCATATTGTTTATGATCCCGAGGATTATGGCACCCATTATGGTTCCCCATATTGTTCCCCTTCCTCCGGTCAAGGGTGTTCCGCCTATGATAACTGCGGCTATAGCATCCAGCTCGAAGCCCATACCCATATTGGATGTGCTCACTGCATTGAATCGTGATGACAGCATTACAGCAGAAATGCTTACTAAAACTCCGCTTATTGTATAAGCTGTGAATTTTATACGGTCCACGTTTATAGCAGAAAACATTGCCACCCTGGTACTTGACCCTACTGCGCAGAGGTAACGGCCGTATCGTGTACTGTTGAGTATAATGCTCAAGACGGCTGTAAGAAGTAGCATTATAAACACGGGAACCGGTAAAAAAAGTATCGAGCTCATACCGAACGTCCCATAGAAACCGCTTACCGACCTGATTTCTCCCGCACTGCCGACAAAGAGTGCCAGCGATCGAAATATTGCCATAGAGCCAAGAGTAACGATAAAGGGGGCGATTCTTCCCCTCGTAATCAAAAAACCGTTCAGCGTGCCTGACAGAAAACCCATGATGAGCGCTGCGATTATCCCACCCGCCATCGCGATGAACTCGTTGCTGAATACTGTCATAAGGTAGTTGAGAAACAGAATGCCCACAGATGCGTTGAACGCTGTGAGGGAGCCCACGGAAAGATCGATACCGCCGCTGATGATTACAAAGGTCTGGCCCAGAGCTATCATACCGGTGTAAGATATTTGTCGAAGAATGTTGAGGATATTCTGCACCTGCAGGAAGTAGGGACTTAGTACTGAGGAAACGGTGAATAAAAGTGCCAGAGCTATTAACGAAGCATATTTTTCATAGTGAAACTTGCGAAAGCTTCCAGTTATCTTTTTAATCATGATCGAATGGTTCCTTCGCGGATTCCAGTCGCTAAAAACATTATTTCTTCTTCGTTTATACTTTCACCTTCAAGGCTTCCCGTTATTCTTCCGTCTTTCATTACGATTACCCTGTGGCACATGCCTATGATTTCCTCCTGCTCGGAAGAAATAAATATGCAGGAAAGGTCTTCTTCAGCGAGGGAATTGATGAAACGGTATATTTCCTGCTTTGCGGAGACATCGACTCCGCGGGTCGGCTCGTTGGCGATAAGCACCTCAGGTGCAGGGTCGATACTTTTTGCCAGGGAAACTTTTTGTTGGTTCCCGCCGCTCAGATATTCGAGTTTTGTGTCGAGGCTCTGGGTTTTTATATTGAAACGCTCTATGTGCTTGAGTGTTGCTTCCTGCTCCTTTTTCTTCAGGATATATTGAAAAAAGGACTTGCAGTAAGATGCAAGCGAAACAAGGGTTGTATTCTGGGTTACTGTAAAACTTGTCAGAATTCCGCTTCCCTGCCTGTCTTCGGAGAGGTAGTTGATACCGTTGGCCACAGAGTCCTGTGGTTTCCAGATAAGAATTCTCTTGCCGTTCCGGAATATCTCTCCTGAAGGCCGTTTTCTGATCCCCATGATCGTTTCCGCCACTGCAGTACGCCCTGCCCCAACAAGACCGGCGAGACCGAGTATTTCACCTTTCTTAAGCTGGAAACTGATATCCTCTAATACCCCCGGAACGGTAAGATTTTGAACTTCTAATACGACTTCAGCTTCCGGTACCTTTTTCTCCGGAAATACCTGGCTAAGCTCGCGGCCTACCATGTATTGAGCCATCTCGAGAACGGTAATATCCCGTATCATTTCTGTACAGATCAATTCCCCGTCCCGTAAAACCATCACCCTGTCACAGATGGCTTTTATTTCTTTGAGCTTATGGGAGATATAGATAATAGTTGTCCCCTGTTTCTTCAGCCGGCGCATCAGCCTGTAAAGAATTTCAATCTCATGTTGGGAAAGTACCGAAGTAGGTTCATCCATGATGAGTAGTTTGGCATCCATGGATACTGCTTTACATATCTCTACCATCTGCTTCTGCACAGTGCTTAAGTTTTCTATTTTCTCCTCCGGTTTAATTTCCATTTCCAGCTCTTTGAGCAGCTCCTTTGTACGCTCCATCATCCTCTTCTTATCCAGAAGCCCGTTTTTTTTCCTGATCTCCGATCCGAGAAAGATGTTGTCGTACACAGTGAAATCGTTCACAAGGTTGAACTCCTGAGGAATAATGCTGATTCCGAGCTTCTTCGCAGCCAGAGGGTCTTCTATGACAACCACTTTTTCTTTAAAAACAATTTCGCCTGAAGTCGGGGTGTATATACCGCTCAATATCTTCATGAGGGTGGATTTCCCGGCGCCGTTTTCTCCAATGATACCGAGAATCTCGTCCTGTATGACCTTGATGGTAATATCCGTAAGAACCGGTACAGATGAGAATTCCTTGCATATGTTTTGCGTTTTGAGCAGACACTCACTCATCACACTTTCTCCATTAAAGATGATTCGGTTTCCCGATCACCTCGGCCCTTGACTCAAGGACTGCGGTTTACAGTCAGCCTTCGTACGACAGCACGATCTTTATGGGTGATGCCCGAGAACCGTTTTCTGTTCCAGGACCCCGAGCGGATGAATCTGATATGTTCGCAGCTTGCCACGCGTAGTTCCACCGGATACTCCCCTTATCTTCAATAGTCCCGATGTCTTGCCTTCTTTCGTTATGGGAGGATGATAATCTTCGGGAACAAGCCGACTATGATGTAAAAAATCGGTTGCTTTTCATGGGCAGTGTGATCAGGTCGCGAACTGTCCAGCCAGCTTTACAAAATCTTCTTGATGTTACTTAAAACCCCCTCATAGTTGACTATATCATTATTTGTTGTTAACCTATCTAATTAATTATTATAACAATAATTATAATTATTATTATACCCTATCATTTTCTTATTTTTTGTCAAGTAAAAATATTATTTCTTGTCGAATTATCCCACTATGTCATTTAATTCTTATTTTCTGTGTGTACAGGTATAAAATCCAGAAAGAAGAATTGTATAAATATCTGATAAGGCTTGGATTCCAAAAGAGCTGTTTTAGTTCAATGAATATTTTTTAGCGGTAGATTATTTTTTTATTTCAATAATTTTTTATATCTGTGTTAAAATGAAAGAACCCTATAATGTGTTATACTGGATAAAATGGAGAGAAAGATTCTTAAATTACCGCTTATATTTCTCCTCACCCTGTTTGTACCGGTCTGTGCACTCGCAAAGAATGAGGCCGGTGGGGTGGAAAACGTCTTTTCCTATGGAACCGGGCTCAGGGCGCTCGGCATGGGAAGTGCGTTTATTGCAATGACCGATGATCCTTACTTGGGGTACTGGAATCCCGGAGCCGCGGCCTACAACCAGTACAAGGAAGTTTCCGTATTCGGCACCCGCTTGATTGCCGATACCTATTACTTCTCAGGTTTCTACACAAATCCGACCTTGAATATAGGCACATTCAGCGTTGGTGGGATAGGCGTGTATTCGGGGGAAATCGAATCCTACGACGAAAATGCCTCTCCCATTACAGGCGCATCGACCTCCTATTTTCACTCTCAGCTTCTCCTTTCGTACGGATACGGTTTCAGGTGGGGTCTGGGAATTGGTGGAACGGCCAAAATCGAGCAGTTACGCATAACGGATTACAAGGGTGCGGGTGTCAGTTTCGACATCGGTGTGTATTATCATCCACAGAAGGTTCCCTGGCTCTCTGTAGGTGCGGTCGTGCAGGACCTGTACAGTACAGGTATAAAGCTTTTAGAAGAATTTGAAAAGAACACACGTGTATGCAAGCTCGGTGTGGCTACAACCTTTTACATGGGAAGTGAGAATACCATCAGGCTCTCCTTCGCACTCGATGGGAGATTCTTTACCGATAACTATAACCCAGATTCGAGCGGCCTTATCTTCGACCTTTGTGTGGGTAGCGAGGTTGCCTTTTCAGAGTGGCTCATGTTCAGAGCGGGAATGAAGAACATATATTTTCCTTCATTCTTCCAGGGTTTTCCTGCCGGCCTGTCTTTAGGATTCACCTTACGGCAGTGGGGATTCGGTTTCGACTATGCTGTTACCTTTGAAGATTCTGACGCGCAGACTGCACTAGACCTTCTGTTGAGAGTTGGTTTGAGTTACCGTTTCGGTATGAGCATCGATGAGAAGCGTGCTAAAGAATTAGAACGCCTTCAGTTGCAAATAGATGAGGAAATTCGCGAAGCAACTTCACAGTATGAATCTCAACTCGAAAAACTCACTCAAGATTATGAAACTCAGAGACAACAGTTGATGGATGAGATGAACAGGCAGAATCAAGAGAGGATCGCTGCAATCGAGAAGACTATCGAGAAAGTCCGACAGCAGACTATCAGTGAGCTTTCTGAAGAGTTCGAGGAAGATAAGAGAGAGTCTCAGGAAGAGCTTGCCAGAGTTTACGAACAGCAGTTAGCCGAGCTGGGACGTCGGCTTCTCGATGAAAAAGATTTGTCCGAACAGCAGAGGGCTGATCTGGAAAGGCAAATCCAGCAACTTACCGAGGAAAGGTCTAATGTAGAACTACAGCTCGAAAGTTTACAGGGGCGGGTACAGGAGCTCGTCAACGTACTCTCTGTGCAGTTCGAGGAGGAGAAGAGAAAGTCCCTTGAAGACCTTGCCAGTCAGTATGAACAGCAGAGGATTGGGCTGGAGCAGCAGCTTCTAGAGGAAAGAACCACCTATGAACAGCGGCTAGGGGATATTCAGAGGCGTTTTAAACGAGAAAGGGATCGGCTCAGTGAAAGTGAGGCCTTCAAATCAGAACAGTACTCAAAAGGTCTGGGACTTTTCTCCGAGGGAAGATACGAAGAAGCACTTGAAGCGTTTGAAGATGTGGCAGCAATCGACACGAATTACCTCAAAGTTCAGGAATACATACAGCGGTCAAAGGCTGAGATGAGAGATGTAACCTCATACAGTAAGGAAATCATGGATCTTTACCACAGCGGCCTTGAGCTCTTTGTAAATAAGCAATACACAGAAGCAATTGCAGAATGGGAAAAGATACTGGAGATCGATCCCTATAACAAACTCGCCCTGCGGAATATACAGGAAGCTCGAAACAGGCTTAGAAAACTAGAGGAGTTAGATACAAATGACTAGCTACTTTTCAAAGGGCAGTGCGTTTTCTCTTTCCATTCAGCCCGGACAAGGCCTACTACCCCCATAAACTTTCCTTTATGCTGGAAATCCAGTTTGTCTCTTCAATTCTTCAATTGCAGGGACTTTCCCCATCAAATCTCACCGACAAATTGAATGCTATTGAGGTGGGAAGACTCCTGCACGCCGACTATATCATGACTGGAACCGTGATCGAAACAGAGAACACCTTCATTATTTTCTCAAGACTGCTGAACGTTAAAAACGGAGAAGTGGCATCATCGGCTCAGGTCATCGTAAGCAAGGCATAAAAATGTTTAAACGGCTGCTGTTGTTCTTATGACAGCAGCCGTTTTTTACTTGCATTTTCTCTCCCCCTTTTGGATCAACTACGAACATACTACTACACAAACAGGATAGAGATCCCAAATTTTCTTGCCGCTTCGTTAGTTCGAGTCTCATTCAGTTCCCCAATTGCAATTGTGAACAGACCTTTCACAAATATTTTTTACACCCGGAACCATCGTGAGGAAAAAAGTTAAAGCGATCTTACTTGGATTTCACCTGCTGAAGCTTGCCAATTTCAGGGTAGGGAGCAATTCTTCCCTCCTTAAACTCCTAAAGCCTTTTCCTGTTTTAAAAACATTTCCTCTCTAATTTAAAAACAATTCCATCGTTGTTCCGGTATGTATAAGACAAAGGATTTCTGGAGGAATCTATGCCCGATTGTTCATCGGGGGAAAAAACTCGGAAGGATACGCATATACAGAATCATGCGTATTAAGAATCATCGGCGTTCGCCGGGACGCAGACCTGGTTTTTCGGTCCTCTCTTCCCCAGTGTGGCCATCGCGGTGATTGTGTACAACTCATTTGTGAAAGAATTCTGTCCCTTCTTATAATTCGAGCGCCATAACACATTATATTGTACTAAAAACTCATATACCGAAGGATAATTTCGTGAATGATGATGCAAAACATGTGCTGCGTGTGTATCTCAGTCTGACGCTGCTTTCCACACTGGCCGGGTCGTTTATCTGGGGTATCAATACCCTCTTTCTGCTTGATGCCGGGCTCAGCAACACCCAAGCCTTTGCTGCGAACGCCTTTTTCACTCTCGGGCAGGTCATCTTCGAGGTGCCCACTGGTGTGGTTGCAGATACCTGGGGGAGACGGGCGTCGTATCTGCTTGGGACTCTCACATTGCTCGTCTCCACGCTTCTCTACCTCTGGATGTGGTATATACAGGCACCTTTTTGGGGTTGGGCTCTCAGTTCAGTATTTCTCGGTCTTGGGTTCACATTCTTCTCCGGCGCCACTGAAGCCTGGCTTGTAGATGGACTGACCTTCTCTAAATATGAGGGGGACCTGGATTCTGTATTTGCCAGAGGTTCCATTGCAGCTGGTATTGCCATGCTCACGGGCTCTGTTGCAGGAGGATATATCGCACAGATCACCAACCTTGGTGTTCCGTACATCATACGTTCTGCAGTACTGGGGCTGACCTTTCTCATTGCATTAATCTACATGAAGGATCTTGGTTTCACGCCGGATAAAAGCCAAACGGTTCCAAAGCAGATGCGAAGAATCTTCAAGGCATCCATTGATAATGGCTTCAAGCGCCCGGCGGTACGCTGGATCATGTTGGGAGCTCCCTTTACTGCAGGCGTTTCGTTTTATGCCTTTTACGCAATGCAGCCGTACCTCCTTGAGCTGTACGGCAAGTCGGAAGCGTATGGAATAGCCGGGCTCGCCGCCGCTGTTATCGCAGGAGCACAAATTGTAGGCGGACTCCTTGTGAAAAGGATTCGCAGGCTTTTCTCCCGGCGAACCCACGCAATCATCATGAGCGTGGTTTTAAGTGTCATGGCGTTGGCTGTCATTGGGGGGACGGGGAACTTCTGGGTCGCTGTCGTGCTGCTCGTCGTTTGGGCGATGGTATTCGCATCCGTCACCCCGATCCGGCAGGCATACTTGAACGGCATTATACCGTCGGAGCAGCGGGCAACCGTGCTCTCCTTTGATTCGCTCATGGGTTCGTCCGGCGCCGTTTTCTCCCAACCAGCCTTGGGTCGCGTCGCCGACGTAGGAGGCTATTCGGCTTCTTACCTTGTTGCCTCAGCGGTGCAGCTGGGAGCTCTTCCTTTTGCTATTCTTGCTCGCCGCGAGAAAGCGCCCTCTGATCCGATAGAATAACATTGTACTCTAAGAGAGTCGATGGGCACACAGTAATACAGCAACCAGGAGTAAATTATTAAAAGAGATCAATTTTAGTATGACAGCCAGGCTATTGTACTTCGCAGACCCTATGTGTTCCTGGTGCTACGGGTTTGCCCCTCAGATATTACAGGAAAAATCAAATTATCCGGAAATTGATTTTCAATTGGTAATGGGTGGGTTGCGGCCTTTCGGGAGGGAGACTATGCCGGAAATCGGGGGTTTCCTCAGACACACCTTCTCTAATCACCCCGTGTATTCAAAGCCCGGGGTTCGAACAAAAGACAGTAGGATGGTTTCACGCTCTTCGGGCAGTGCTCAACATCTTTGGGGATAACCGTTAATTCTCCCTCACGCAGCTCAACCTCCCGCCGATCCTTCAGCTGTATGACAATGTGGCCCCTGAGGACGTAGAAAAGTTCGTCTTCGTTCTTGTGTTTGTGCCAGTGGAACTCCCCATCGAGCAAGGCCATCCGAACGACCTGGTCGTTGACGGTGGCGACATCGAGAGGGCTCCAGGGCATTCGTATCCTCTTCATTAGGTCGTCAAGTTTGATTGCTTCTATCATGAATGTTTCCTCTCAATGAAATCCATTCTCTCCGAAGTTTCGATCCTTTCGAAATTAGAATCGTATTTCGAGGGGAGCCTGGTACCCCAAAAATAATCTGTTTACAGCAAATGATAAAGGGAATTGATTTGGAGGCTAAAACAAAGGTTAAATAATAGCAAATCATCTTGTTATACAATTATCCTAACAGTGTTTATTGTACCCTTGCTTCACCAGAATTGCCGGAGGGCGAGACAGGGTTCAAATCTTAATTCTTTGGAAATCAACCTCACAGAAAGAATACCTTTCCCCAATTTTAATCATAGACAGAACTCTTACTGACATATTCTTCTTCCAACCGAAACCCCCGGCAAAGAAAGAATCACAACGTTATTATCAGACAGATCATATCAGCTTTTGGACAAGGACGAGCTGTCTCCGATAATCCACAAAGAGCTCCATCTCTTTAATCAGAATACTAAGCATCTCATTTTGAATCATCATCAAGGAATCATCACGGAAGTGAAACGTTTACTCCTTCCCTATGGTATTCGCATCAAGCGATGAATTCATACGTTAGTTCCTTACAGAAGGGGGCATTATCGCCGGTATAGGAGGTCTCTTTGTGGGACTACTATCTACGGGTCTCGGAGAATTGAACGGTTTTTTTCTTTTGCGCCGATGCCGGGTTCCCAGCAGAGTCTCTGTGGCAACCAGTGTATTCGTGGTTGCCATTACGGCCCTTTCAGCTTCGGTGGGACATTTCTTCCGATTCGTTCAAGACGGAGGAGACGTTCTTTTCACAGTCATGAGCATCGTTATGTTTACAGTGCCTGGAGTCATACTTGGAGCACAACTCGGCTCACGAGTGGCAAGCCGAAATCCTCAACGAGTTCTGGAAATCGGTCTGGGTATTTTGTTTATGCTGGTAGCGGTTTTGACATTGAGTGAATTCATGCTCTCGTATGGGAGATAAAAGGTGACATCTTTCAAGACAATCGACGGAACCATTGTACCAACTGTCACTGCCGAGCAGATGCGACGGATCGATGAAGTAGCTGTCCAAGAGTTCGGTATTGATCTGCTGCAGATGATGGAAAATGCAGGAAGAAATCTTGCGCAACAAGCCATGGACATGTTAGGTTCGGAACCCTCCAAGGCTCCCATTTTGATTGCTGCGGGAGCGGGAGGTAACGGAGGCGGTGGTTTATGCTGCGCAAGGCATCTTCACAACAGGGGCTGCTCTGTGGTTATTCTCCTCGATAGAGATCCTGACCTTTTCCAGGGCGCACCGCGAGACGCAGCGTCACGTTTAATCGAGGGAATTTGTCGGAGCGGAAAACCGGTTCTTTCTCTCGATATACCCTCTGGAACGGATGCCACCACCGGTGAGATCTCCGGACAGGTTGTCCGACCTTCCCGAACCCTCACCCTGGCTCTTCCCAAGGCGGGGCTCTCCGAGACACCGGGCGACCTTTACCTCGCCGATATCGGTCTGCCTCCGGAGCTCTTTCGTAGTGTGGGCATTTCCTTTCCACAGATATTTCAGAATAATGACACCGTCAAGCTCTTCAAAAATTGAAATCTAGCAGTCTTACACATTCAAATTGTTACAATATTTCTCTTTTACAGTAATGACAATCTTGATATCATTTAACATTGGACATTTATAGCTATAAGAATTACACTGTTTCATTCTTCTCTTGATTAGGTAGGAAATCAAATTAGCAAGTTCTCCGGGCGCTCAGTATTTTTCATCGTACTCCCCCTTTTTGTTGTTGCTCATTTCAGCCATCACATCGTGTCTTCATTGTTAACACCCCTGCTTCCTTTTATTCGTGACAACTTTTATCTCTCCTATACCAAGACGGGCGTGCTGGTTTCCGCGTTTACCATCACCTATGGTATAGCCCAGCTCCCCGGTGGGTGGCTCTCCGACCATTTGGGCCCGCACCGTCTCATAACTATTGGTATCTCTGGTGTTGCAGTCTGTGGGCTTCTCATAGGCTTTTCAATAAACTATATAATGCTTGTCATTTTTCTCATTCTCATGGGTATACTGGGGGGAGGCTATCACCCCTCAGCAGGTCCGCTTGTTTCATCTGCTGTTGATGATAAATTGAGAGGAAGAGCACTCGGGATCCACCAGATTGGAGGGACGGGGAGCTTCTTTCTCGCGCCCCTCATTGCTATTGCTATCGCCCGTTCTATCGGCTGGCGTGGTTCCTTTATCTCGCTTTCAATCCCTACTTTTGTATACGGGATAATATTTTACGCACTACTGAGCCGTTGGGGGTTTCAAGGAACTCGTACAAAGGATGAGTCAGACAAAAAGACTGATTCGAATGAGAGACGAGAACCCATAATCAATCTGATTCCGGTGATGATCATTGCTGTTTGTGTCCAGACATTTGTCTTTTCGGCGATATCCTTTATCCCACTTTATGTGGTTGATCACTTCGGCGGCAGCAAGGAGGCTGCTGCTGTGCTTCTTTCGGTTGCACATTCTGCAGGACTGTGGGCAGGACCTCTTGCTGGTTATCTCTCTGATCGGATAGGGAAGATACCAATTATACTCTTTACAGGATTAACTGCCGGGCCTTTCATCTATCTGCTGAACCACACAACCCTTGGGGCAAGCATATCTGCGATAGTACTCCTCTTAGGTATGACGCTGTACATGAGTATGCCGGTGACAGAGGCATATGTTATCAGCCATACACCGAAGCGGGGAAGCTCGACAGTGCTTGGGGTTTACTACTTTGCAAGCAGGGGGGGGCCGGGATTGCTCGCACCTGTGATGGGTTACCTCATCGATCAATACAGCTTCAGGGCGGCCTATCTCTTTACTGGTGGGGCAATGGGGTTCATTGGTTTGGTCTGTACGGTGATCTTATTGCTAAATAGAGGTTGGAATAAATAACATTCCCCGGTCTTCTGATTATATCACAGATGGCTTTGGGAGGTGGAACTGAAACCAGGGGCGCGCATCGCACTGTCGAGTTTGCTCAGACAGCATGAAATGCTTCAATATATCTCAGGCATAGAAACAGCGAGATGAGCTCTTGAAAAGCTGTGGAGAAGATGAAAAACGGAAATCATACGTAGATCACGATGGGATGTATCAAGATATTCTATAGGCGGTAATAATTCCTCTTTCCATGTTGTGGGGATTGAAATAGATTCCGAGCCTTTCATGCTTAATAAATCTTCATTGTAGAAAAAAATATAGGTATTGACACAAAAGGGGATACCATATACCTTTCCATCCCGGGTCACAGCTGACCACATTTTATCGAATATGTCCTCTCTGTCGCTTGCGCTGAGTTCACTATCAATCGGCTTGAGCAGCCCCTCATCGATGTAGAGATTAAGGTACTCGAACTTTTCCTGAGCTACATCGGGTAATTGTCGTGTCACTGCAGCCGTAAGCATCTTTATCTCCATTTCTTCATATAATCCCTGAAATACTGCATTGATTTTTACATCTGACTGAATACTGTTATATTCATCAACCATTTCCATGATGCATTCCTTCGCGTTGAAACCACTACTGAACCAGAAGTTCAGTTCAATTCTTTTTGCCATGGTTATATTGGCAAGAAATATGAACATCAGTGCCATACAGATCTTTTTCATTCTACCTTTTCCAAATTTATGTACATATGACAGCATTGAAAAAATGTTGTGCAATAAAAAATTGAACACATATTCAACACGGTTGTAAACTGTCTCTATTCGTTACCATATTCTACGCAACAAGAATATAGGTAATATTCTCATCAAAAACAGACCGTTCATAAGGTTTGGGGAGAATGCTCATGCGAACAATAGAACTGATAGAGCGGAGCTCCAGGAAACTGTGCATACTGATAGGGAGCAGGCCTGGGGCCCAGTATGCCGGATTGACGGATCGTGAAATCTTTGAAAGTGTAGACAGAAAGGTACAGGCTGTCGAAGCCTTCGTAAAAAGACATGATCCCGACTTCATCTTCACTATAGCGGGTATGACCTTGGAGGCTGAGTCCCTCGGCTCTAAAGTGTTGGTGAAAGTTCTTCTGGTACGCATAAGACAAGACCTTCTCAGGTCGTCTTGTCAGAAAGTATAACTAATTTGGTGTCCAGTTGGAAGGGTGCAGTTCATTGACTATTTGATTTTACCACCATAAATCATTACTAAAGTAGATTCATCTCCATAGTTACCCCAGGTTTCAATCACTTCCTTCATTCCCTTGCCTTGTAGGGTTTTTTGCCAAGCTTCCCAGCTTTCAACATCGATATCTTCAACGATTTGATATGGCGATTCTCCTTTTTCAGCTCCTTCTATTTTATAGACCTCAAAACGATGAACCCCAGCTTGAAATGGAGTAACCTTTTGATCGAGACTAATAGACCATTTCCGATATTCATCAATAGTAACACCAGGCTTTAGTTTATACATAACGAATACCTTTTGCATTATTTGTTCCCTCCGGATTTATAAATTTGATTTTATTATACACAATTATCACTGTTAGTCAATTCCAAGGTGGAAAAATAACTTTAACTCATCCATAACCTCACCTCTTGATTATGACCCTCCCCATAAATGCCTGCAGTAAACATCTCTAATTCCTGACATAATTGTATCGCAAAATAATTACACTTTTGTTATAAATTTACTTAAAAAATAGTAGACAATTTCCGATAAGTATGGTATGTTTATATTAGTAAGATTAACTGGGTGTACCAGACGTGTGTCTTCACCAGGGAAGGAGGATACCATGGGAAGATACCGTATCACACTCATGTTAATAACGTATTTAGCCCTGATTATGCTTTTCATCGCCGGCTGTACTCTCGTGGGTGATGAGGAGCAGCCGGGTGTGCTTCGGGTCATGCTGACCGATGCACCGCTCGACTGGGAGACGGTTGACGAGATGCGCGTCACAATCAGGGACATTGAAATAAGCCGTTCTAACGACTCGTGGCAGTCTCTGGGTTTCACGAAAAGGGAGGTCAACCTGCTTGATCTGCAGAACGGTGTCTTCACCACGCTCTGCGTGGAGGAACTCGATGCCGGAACCTACGAACAGCTTCGCCTGATTCTCGACGTGTTGGAACCCGAGAACAACGCAATCGTGTTCAACGACGACACGGTGCAGCCGTTCATAGTCCCGAGCGGCGAGCAGA
>CBFDDP010000057.1:0-18546 GCA_965603595.1 uncultured bacterium | reverse complement strand
AGGCCTCCCCGACGACCACTCTTTCAGGTTATTTGATATCGATTCGCTTCCCCTTGGCTGCCGCCTCGAGACCCGCCTCGATGACCTGCATACCCTTCATGCCGTCGTAGAAGTTGGGCCACAATTCCGTGTCCCCGTCAATGGCCTTGATGAAATCGACCACCCCGTGCACAAACTCATGCTCATAGCCAATGATGTGCCCGGGCGGCCACCAGCCATCGATGTAGGCGTGGACGGGCTCAGTGGCCAGTATGGTCCTGAAGCCCTGGGCATACTCGGGGTCGTCCTGTGAGAAGAACTGCAGCTCGTTCATCCTCTCGAAATTGAAGATGATCGATCCCCGGTCACCGTATATCTCGAGATGATTGTAGTTCTTGCGTCCCGGGGCAAACCTGCTGGTGTTGATGCATCCGATTGCACCATTTTCAAACTGAACGGTCATAAGCGCCGCATCCTCAACACCGACCTTGCCCATCTCCGAGCTTTTAACAGCAGCCTTGAAGGTACCCGAGGCCACCTCATCGGGCATGGGACGCTCGGTAATGAACTGCTTGGTCATACCGCAGATACCCGTAATCTCACCAACCAAGAAACGTGCAAGGTCGATCATGTGCGAGCCAAGATCACCGTGCGGGCCATAGGCAGCGGTTTCCTTGCGAAGATGCCAGGTAAGTGGGAAATTGGGGTCCACGATCCATGACTGGAGGTATTCGCCGAGAAAGTGAAACACCCGGCCGACCTTGCCCTCGTCGATGAGTTGCTTGGCAAGCATGACGGCAGGGCAGCGCCTGTAGTTGTGGTTCAGATAGTGCTTGATACCCGCCTTCTGGGCTGCCTCATACATCTCCTTTGACTGCTTGTAGTTCATGGCCTGTGGCTTCTCGCAGAATATGTGTTTACCGTTTTTTATGGCTGCCATAGCAATTTCATAGTGGGTGTTTTGGGGGGATGAGATATCGATGATGTCCACATCGTCCCGTTCAACAAGCTTTTTCCAATCCGTTTCGATTTCCTGCCAGCCCCAGCGTTCGGCGAACTCCTTCAGGGGTTCCTCATGTCTCCCGCAGGCCACCTTCATGACCGGCTTCACGGGAAGATCGAAAAACAGCGGTGCTTTCATCCATGCATTGCTGTGAGCCTTTCCCATGAATTTGTAACCGACAATTCCCACATTCAATGTTTTCATGTGTAGGCCTCCTCCTGCATTTTTATCTCCTGTAACCCTAGGTCCGTTGTGGCAGGGCATTCCCTACTTCTCAACGGCCCTCGCGATTCTCTTGAGCTCCTTGATACTGTCTGCCACTGCCCTGTCTTCATCGTTGTTGTAGTCGGGGTGCAGAAAATCTATCTCAACTGCGAGAAAACCTTCGTACCCGTTATCCTCGAGTATCTGCGCAAGCTTCTGATTGTCCACTATACCTCCGCTCCCTATGGCCGTGCAGGAAAAGAAGTACCACTCATTGACGGGAACTCCCTGCTGTATCTTCAGATCCTTGATATGCGTGGCATACACATAGTCCACAAGCTTCTCCATGGCCTGAATGGGATCGTCAAGCACTCGCACAAAGTTCCCCGTGTCAAAGTTGATGCCCAGATAGGGCGAGTCTACATTCTGAAGTATCCTCAGTATCTCGTCACTGTCGAAGTCAAGGTGATTCTCCACCGCCATCCTCACTCCCGCCTTCTCCGCCACCTTCACCGCCTCGGAGAACATCTTCGATAAACGCTCGATCTGCGGCTCATGGGGTTCAAACCTGAACATGAGACTCGACCCCACCACCCGCATCACCTTCGCATCTATCGCCCCTGCATGATCGATCATCTCGATCATCTCATCAAACATCTTCTCATTCTTGCCTCCTTCCAGACCGTCAGGATGCCCCCAGGCAAATACCCGGTCAAAACCGAACTCATCAAGCATCCCTTTCACTTCAGACAGATACCCCCTGTCAAAGCGGGGAATGAAACAGGACTCCAGGGATACCCCGTCAACCTCTAACTCCTTCGCCCTCCGGATGAAATCCTCGAGCGTCATCTCACTGGGCGGCGGTACCTGCTCATCATACACCTCCCCAAAGAACCGGTGATAGCAGTACGAGTCGATTCCAACCTTCATCCTATCCTCCTTCAGCATATAACAGATAGCAGGGTGTCTGCATATAGTAGTACATAACATTCAAAGAGTCTTCTCAAATCTTGAACAGCAGTCCCCATCATTAGGATTCGAGCAGCTCCCGGTACTGCTTCACACACTCAAGGTATGATCGATGCTTCTCCTCATCGGGAGCGTAGGTATTCTCTACCCTGACAATGCGCCCGGCAGTTTCCCTGACGTCATGCACTAACCCGACGGCAGCTGCAGCGATCAGCGCCTGCCCCAGTATGGATATGTCCTCCCTGTTGATGGTGCAGTAGTTGCAGCCGAGAATGTCGGCCTTCATCTGACACCAGATTGCACTCCGGGCACCACCCGCCACACCACGAACATCATAGGCGCTGCGGGAGCTCAAGTTGTCTCGTATACGTTCCATATACAGTGCATACTCGTACCCGATTCCCTCGAGAATGGATCGATAGAAATGGTGTGCACCATGTGCACGGGTGAACCCTTTCCACTCACCCCGCAGATCGGGATTATTGGGATAGGCCCTCCCCTCTAGATGGGGTATAAAGATGAGGCCTTCCGATCCCGCACTGATATCCCGGGCACTTTGATCGAGCTCGTCAAAACTCTTATCCGACGCAAAATTGTCCCGGAACCATTCCAGATTGAGGCCGCCTCCGTTGATATAGGACATGGTATACCAGGTATCCTCAACCACGGACCGCGAGGAGTACACAAGCCCCTCTGTATCGGCTATGAATCTGTCAGTTGCCAGTGCAAGTACCGACGCAGTGCCTGCCACATCAACAGCAATACCGGACCGAATGGCACCGGTCCCGAGAAAGCAGGATGCCGTATCGCCGCAGCCAGCTGCCACGGGTGTGCCTGCCCGCAGGCCGAAGAGGTCTGATTCATGGGCACTGACATGCCCGATCACGGTGAGTGGAGACACGATCCGGGGGAGCTTGTCTGGAGATATATCAAACAGACCGGTGAGCTCCTCGTTCCAGCAAAGGGCCCGATTGTCCGCATAGCCACTGAAATGTATGTAGGTCCAGTCGATAAAGGCATCCGCAGCCCTGAGGCCGCAGAGCCTCCCCGCTACATAGGCGGCGGGCTGCAGGAAGCTCCTGACGCGATCATAGATGCCGGGCTCTTCCTCCTTCCACCAGAGTATTTTAGGACCGTGATTGTAACTCGGTATAATACCAGTACTTCCCACAACCAGATCATGTGCACATGAACTTATTGCGGCGACCTGTGCCGAGCAGCGCGTGTCCAGCCAGGAATCGTAGGGAGTCAGAGCATTCCAGTCATCATCGATTCCCATGACACCTGCCATCTGACCGTCAAAGGAGAGGCATGCCACATCCCCCGCAGCAATGCCGGCATCCTTCACCGCTGAATGCACAGCTTTGGCGGTTTCGGCATAGATCTCGTCGGCTTCCTGTATGATCTCGCCGCCTGCACCCCTCTTCACGAGAGAGCTGCCCGATCCCGATCCGACGAGATTGAAATCCTCGTCATAGACCCCGGCCCGTATGCCTGTCGTTCCAATGTCTGCACCGATAAATACGTTCATAACCCCTCATGGAAAGCCCACGTTGGAGCTGAGTTCCATATCCGTTCCCCTGATACACTCCGCAGCAATGGACACATTGACAGGGTTGACACATATCACACCCACACCTGCTGTAATTGCCCTGTTGCAAAAATCACGCACATCTGCTGCGCTCGAGAACTGCTGGCACAGGCTGTATTCCAGACGCCTCTTAAACACGGCAAGTTTCAATTGCATTCCTGTTCCCCCAACATCTTTTACTCGAAGAGCTTGTCTCCCCTGCCCTCATAGATACCTTTAATAATGAGGGGTTTGAGGAAATCAATGGTCTTCTCCATGCCGTCCTCACGGCTCATGACCACATCCTCATGCTCGTAGCTGAGTACATAGTCGTAATCCACAAGCCGAAGTTCGGTGAGAAGCCTTCTCCACGGCACGGACCCCCACCCCGGAATCCTGAAACGGAACCCCCGATCGATACGATTCCACTTTCCTGTTGGCTGAATCCCCGAGCGGCGTACGTTATGCTCTACGATCTCCCCATCCTTTGCATGCACATGAAAAATATAATCCCCGAGCTCCTGTACGAATATAACCGGATCGATTGCCTGCAGGATGATGTTGGCCGGGTCAAGGTTGAAACCCCACTCTTTTCTTCCTCCCATGAGTTCAACACTCTTGAGCGCTGTTTCCACATTGTACACATACTCATTGGGATGGGGCTCGTGCGCAAACTTCACTCCCTCACTGGTAAAAACATCCAGAATTTCGCCCCAGCGCTGTACAAAATCATCTGCCATCTCGTCCCATCCCTCGGGATAGGGGAAGGGAAACCAGCGCGAAAAGCGTTCGCAGCCGATGAACCCACAGACCACGGGAACCTCTAAAGCGGCAGCCGCCTGTGCGGTCTTCTTCATCCTCTCCATACCAAACTTTATCTTTTCTGCGGGCGATCCCTTGAACAGTGAGTCCGTATCCTTGCTATGAGGACCAAGCACGAGCTGGCCTTCCGCGTGATTGCTCAGTGCGGAGATGGTGATACGGTACTTTTTTGCAAGGTCCCTGATCTTCTTCGCCCCATTCAGCTTCAGGACCGCATCGATATCAAGATGGCCATTGCCCTGAAACGCGGGAAGCTCTGCAGCTTCGTATCCCATGCGAGACATCATCTTGAAGACGGTTTCCAGGTCCCGGTCCATGTAATTCGCAGTAAACATACCTATTTTCATTGGTTCCTCCCTCAGTGGCATAATGGGTTGGGGTAGCGATGCACGGGTTATACCTTTTCAACCTCGACCCACTTTTTGTTATCATGCGAGCGCACAAGAGCATCGAGCACAAGCTGCACCTTCAGCCCGTCATCAAAGCTTGCACCCCAGGGGCCGATATCAAGATTGTTCACAATGCAGTTGATAAAATGGAACACCGTATGACAGTGGTGATGCTCCCACCCGAGCATATGACCCGGAGGCCACCAGTGCTTGATGAAGTCATGCACATCGGCTTCCGTGACCAGTATGGTCCGGAATCCCTGTACTTCATGAGGATCATCCACAGAGAAGTATTGGAGGAGATTGTTCTGGGTCAGCTCAAACTGAACAGCTCCCTTGCTTCCATACACCTCGATCTGCCAGAGCGACTTCCGGCCCGTGGCGAACCTGGTTGCCTCAATGCTCCCCAGTGCGCCCCCTGCAAACCGGAACATCCCGAGCGAGGCATCATCCACGGTCACTTCCCCCATCTTCTCACCCGCTTTGCCTGAAAGTCCCGCTGCTTCCAGCGGCTCTGGGCGTTCCTTGATGAAAGTCTCTGTTGTTCCACAGACCTCGGTTATCTCCAACCCGGTCAGGAAACGGGCCATGTCGATACTGTGCGCGTTAAGATCACCAAGTACACCCGAACCGGCGACCTCCTTCTTCAATCGCCAGGCAAGGGGAAACTTTGGATCGATAAGCCAGTCCTGCAAAAAGGCAGCACGGCAATGGTACACCTTACCGATCTTTCCCTCCTGTATAAGGCGGCGTGCCAACAACACAGCAGGCGCAAAGCGGTTACTGAAGGAGACCATGCTTCTGACACCCTCTTTTGCGGCCTTTTTCGCCGCGTCAACCATCTGCACAGCATCCTCCACACTCAGTGCCAGCGGTTTCTCAACGATGGTGTGCTTCCCCGCTTCGAGTGAGGCGATACAGGGTTGCATATGTGCATTGTTCGGGCCGCAGTTGTCGAACACCTGAATCTCGGGATCCTCTATGAGCTTGTGCCAATCTGTGGTGCCGTACTCGTAGCCGAAGCGCTTGGCACTCTCTTCAACCGCCTCCTTGTTCCGTCCACATATGCCCTTGAGTACAGGGATTGCAGGCGGCGGATAGTAGATGTAGGGAAGTTTCTTGTAGGCGTTGGTGTGGGCCTTGCCCATGAAGGCATAGCCGAGCATTCCGATACCCAGTTCTCTGGATTGCGCCATGAGGAATCCTCCGCTGTCCGAGACGTAAAATATGAAGAAACCAACAATATTTACAGGTATGATTATTGTAAAAAAATATTTTATTTAGTCAATATTTATTTTAAAAAAATAAATTTCATTGTACAATCTATGCAAGAGTATCAACAGGATGGTGAACCCTAGTATGGCCGATCAGAAAGTGCTTCTTCTCAAAATCCGGGGCCTTTTACCCTCACTCAATCCAGCTCTGAAGAAAATCGGTGAATATGTGCTCGACAACCCTGGCAAGATCAAGCTTCTCAGGATCAAGGACCTGGCGAGCACATGCGGTGTTGCCGAGGCAACGGTAACTCGCTTTGTGAAAACCATCGGGCTGAGCAGTTTCCAGGAACTGAAGATCAAGATTGCTGAAATAACCACCGATCGAAGTCCAGTCGAAGAGTTCGTGTACGATGATGTGTCGAAAAACGATTCCCTGAAGACCATTGTCGAAAAGATCGTGTACACCAACATCGAAGCCATGAAGAACACCAGAAAGATCATCGATATTGCTGAAATGGAGAAGGCGATCCAAGCCATTGACAACGCCGAAAAAATCGATATATACGGTGCGGGCGGCTCGTACATAACCGCTGAAAACACCGCCATGCGTTTCTACCGTATCGGGAAGCGTTGCACCATATACAACGATCCAAATCAGCAGGCAGTATCGGCATCACTGCTCACACCGAAGGATGTGGCCATCGGCATCTGCAATTCGGGAAGGACCAAATCGACGGTCACTGCCCTTGAAAAGGCAAAGGCGAGCGGTGCCAGAACAATCTGCATCACCAATTTCAACCGCACCCCTATCACCGAATACGCCGATATTGTGCTGTTCACCTCGACGCAGGATTCGGCATTCTTTCAGGAGTCCATGGTCTCGAGGGTAGCCCAGATCATTATTATCGATATACTCTACGCAGGTCTCGCGGTGAGAAACTTCTCATCTGCAGTGAAGATGATCGAGCGGTCTGCGGAATCGCTGAAGGACGCGTTCCTCTGACGGGTATTCCTTTGCAGATATGGACCTCTTGAAACCAGTCCGGGGACATTACCCCCTGCGGTGTTCGTGCAGAATAACGGCAAAAATAATGACAGCACCAGTCACCACATACTGCCAGCTTGCTTCAACGTGAAGCAGGTTCAGTCCATTTGCGATAATACCGAGAAGCAGCACGCCGGTCAGGGTTCCCCAGACACTCCCTCTACCTCCAGTCAGCGGTGTTCCGCCGATGACGACCGCACCGATAGACTGCAGCTCAAATCCCGTCCCCATGGTGGGAATAGCAGAACTGATACGCGATGAAAGGACCAGTGACGCCAGCCCGGTAAGAAAACCGCATATCATATAGAAGATGATCTTGAACGTCTTGACGCGTATGCCTGCCAGATACGTGGTGTACTCATTCCCGCCTATCGCATATGCCTTCCTGCCAAGCCTCGTGTACTTCAGAATGAAAAAGCAAAAAAACATCACCACAAAGAAGAGGATAACGATGAACGGGACCTTTCCAATCGTCGCGCCGCCAATCCACTCGAATTTGTCGCCCAGATCGGTAATGGGGTATCCCTCGGTAATGATAATCGCCACCCCCTGGAGCAGGGTCATGGTGCCGAGTGTGAGAATAAAGGGATGCGCACGGGTATGAGAGGCGAGCAGACCGTTGATCAAACCAATAAAGCACCCGGTCAACAGTCCAAGCACAATCGGAATTCCCACCGGTACCCCGGCCTTCAGAAGCTTCCCGACGATGACCGAGACAACCGAAATGGATGAACCAACGGAAAGATCGATACCTCCCGATATCATCAACACAGTCATTCCCATGGAGAGTATACCGAGAGTCGATACCTGCTGAAGAATATTGCGTATATTTCTTGCCGAGAGAAAGACCGGTGAGGAGATACCCAGCACAATAACGAGAAGTATTAAAACAAGTATGATCCCCCACTGCTGAAAGTTTGCAACAATTCTGAATTTTCCCAGGAAGCTACTCTGCGCTGACTTTTCTTCCGATTGCAAAGGATAGTACCTCCTCACGCGTGGTTTCCGATGCATTAAGCGCGGCAACAATATGGCCTTCCTTCATAACGAGAATGGTGTGGCTCATATTCATCAATTCATCAAGATCTGAGGAAACCATGACAATTGACTTGCCCTCGTCGATGAGATGCTTCATGATGCGATGTATCTCCTCCCGGGCGCCGACATCCACACCCTGTGTCGGTTCGTCCATGATAAACACTTCGACGCCTCTGCAGAGCCACTTTGCAACCATGACCTTCTGCCGATTTCCTCCACTCAGATACCGCACTTCCTGGCGTATGTTCTTTGCCTGAATACTGAGTGTCTTCATAAATACGTGGGAGAGCTCATTTTCGTATGAAAGATTGAGAAGGGGGCCGCGGCTGATTTTCGGCAGGCTGGCAATAGTTGTATTGGCTGCCAAGCTCATGGAGGATATAAGTCCCACCGCATCACGATTTTCGGGAATGAAACAGATGCCCATTTTTATTATTTCTTCAAGATCTCTGGAGTGAATATCCTCACCTTGAAAAACAAGCCTTCCCCCATCAATCCGGCTGATGCCTGCCATTGCCTGTACAACCTCTGTTCGACCCGATCCCACCATACCGGCGATACCGACTATCTCACCCCGGTGCAGTTTTATGGTGACGTCCTCGAACTCCCCTATCCGGGAAATAGCAGAGGCTTCATAGACCAGATCCCCTCTTGAACCCCCCTCTATATGGGTAATCGTCAGTTCTTCACCGACCATCGCCTTTACGAGACTGTCCTTGTTGAGGCGGGTCACTTCCTTCTCGAGAACCTTGAGGCCGTCACGCAAAACGGTTACACGATCCGCTATGGTGAATACTTCATCGAGTCTGTGTGATATATAAATGATTGCCACATCTCTCTTCTTCAGCTGTTCGATGATGTTAAAGAGGTTTTCGATTTCCGCTCTTGTCAGGCTCGCCGTGGGCTCATCCATGATGACGATCTGCGCATTCTTGTAGAGGGCCTTGGCGATTTCGACCGCCTGCTGCTCAGCACTTCCCATCTGAGAGACAATGCTGTGCGGATCGAGATTGAGATGAAGGTTATGAAGTATTTCGGAAGCAAGCGCGTGGAGTTTGTGCCACTGTATAGTACCCCACCTGCCCCGGGGTTCGTTTCCGATGAGGATGTTTTCTCCCACACTGAGGTGGGGAACGAGATTCCTCTCCTGATAGATAGTGACAATACCTGCATCCTGTGCCCGGCGCGGCGTCAGCTCATCGCAGGTAACACCCCGAAGTAGAATTTCACCACCATCCCTCTCATAGACACCGGAAAGTATCTTGATGAGGGTCGATTTCCCCGCCCCATTTTCACCGACAATGGCATGAACTTCTCCGGATTGCAGGCTGAAATTGATATCGGAAAGGACGGTAACTCCTGAAAAGCTCTTTGAAACACCCTTGACCTGTAAAACGGTTTCTCTTTGCATTCTCTGTGCCTGCTTCCCACATTGGACACTCAAATTCAGCAGAGCAGGGAGAAAGCATACAGCGCACACCTTCTTCCTGCTCCTTTGGTGAACACTCTGATCAGTATCCTGCACCCATGGCGAACTCATGGTGCAGTGAATCGATGTCAAGCTCCAGGGTAGCCTGTGTCGATGCTTCAGTTGGCTCCCACGGAACCGCTTCATCGACATTGTCCTTCGTGATGACCTTCATAGGGGTTATCGTGAGCTTCGGCACCTCTTCACCGCGGAGATGCTCAACGAGCAGCCGCACTGCAAGGGCAGCTTCCTGTGATGGTGACCAGCCCACCGTTGCCCTGATACCGCCTGCCGCGATCGACTCGAGGCCGTAGGGAGCACCGTTTTGGGAAACGATGGCCACATCTCCGGCTCCCCCGGCTTCCTCGAGTGCCTTGATCGCACCAAGCGACATGTCTTCATTCTGTACGAATACCGCTTCAAGATCGGGATAGCCGGTAATCAGTGTCTGCATCTGATTAAATGCCTTCTGCCTGTTCCAGTCTCCCGGTACCGATGTGACCACCTCGATATTCGGGTTTTTCTCTGCCTCGCGTATGAATGCATCACGGTAACATTCAGCGTCGCCGCGTCCCGGTAGCCCCATGATTACGGCGACCTTACCTCCGGGTATATTCTCAGCAACCCACTGCCCCATAATGCTCCCTGAAAGGTTGCAGTCTGCCTGTACAGACCCCACCATTTTATCCAAGAGATCGGGATTGTATCCAAATATCATCTGTATAGGTATACCCGCATCATAGGCCTTGTTGATACCCGCAGCAAGCGATGAAGCACTGACAGACATGAGCACGATGCCGTCAACCTGCTGGGTGATCGCATCTTCAACGCTGGCGATTTCCCTCTCAGGCTTCATGTCCGATATGTACCCAACAATATTCACACCCATTGCTTCTGCCATCATCTCCGCACCATCGAACCCAAATTTGTAGTACGGTTCATTGGTGGGGCGAATGTAGGCGATTCTCAGTTTTTCAGGTTCCCTTTCATCGGCAGCAAATAAGGGCAAGCAGGTAGAAAGGATAAGAAGAAGCATTCCAACAACAACCGCAAATTTCAAAACTCGCATGGTGATTCCTCCTCCATTGGATTTGAGTCATTCTATACTACTTGTACGTACCTGTAAATAGCAAAAGGGATAAAATTGCTATCCTGGATGGAATGGTGAGAGGGAGGGATACTATTATTTTCTCTGTTGTTTGACCTTTGCCGATGAAGCCTTTTTCGGCTCATCCACGTCATCATCGCGCTTCACCGGCCGAGCGTTCAACCGTCTTTTTTTCCAAACGTCCTTCTCTTCCCGTTCACCGAATATGTTGTACACGAAGAGGAGTATATTGTTCCTGGACTGCGGCCCGAGTTTAGTAAACATGATATGGTAGCGTTCTACACGATCATCACCGGTATTGGAAAGGCTGACCACGATACCAAGTGCCACGATCCTCTTTGTATCGGTGAGGAAAAATTCAATCTTCACGCGTGCGTTCTTCTTCAATCCCTTTCCCGCAAGCATGGCACAGCCGGTTTCTGACAGGTCAACGACTTTCGCCACATGCCCTCGTTGGGATATAACGGCCTTCTTTGCTCCTTCTCCTGCAGAAACAATGACAGGATAAAACTTTGCACTTATCCTCGTTTCGACGCGTACACTCTGTCTCTTCTGCTTGCGTTCGAGTTTCTGGGAGTGCTGGAGATATATGAGGGGATACTCTTCGTGCTGGATCTGCTCCTGTACCTTGGATTCGAACTCATATCCCGCATCCTCCTGCCGCCAGAAATAGACAGTGACCTTTCTGCCCGTCCACTTCAGCGTATCAGAGGCCTTCTGTCCCGATGGCTGCGTAACCACGAGATGTCGCCTGCTGTTTTCGATAACCCAGCTGGCGAAGGTGCCATATTTCTGCTCACGGATAATAAGTTTCTGCCGAGGGAGTATGGCGGATGTGTCTCGAATTCGCTTGTGATACTTGGGAAGGTTGAATTCGGCCTTTTTCCTGAGGTCCAGCAACTTGTTAAGGATGTGCAGCTTTTCGGCGGAAGACATCTTTTCGTTGGCATTGATCTTTTGAATGGCGGGTCGCAGGCATCGGTCGAGTTGCCGTGTCGACCAGTATATGGCCTGCGGTTTCTCCAGTTTATTCTGTATGGCAATCCGTTTCAGAAAGCCGATCTCTTTGAATGAGAACCCTTCTTTTCGACCTCTGCCGTAGAACTCGAAGAAGGGGAACTTCTGTTTTCCACCCCGCAATCGCAAGACGACAACCAGCACTATGATAAATACAACAGCTAAAGCTATGATCGTTATTGTGCCCATTTATCTATTATAGGTCTGTTTTTTTTTAAATATTCGACACGTTCAGGCAAATTATTAAATTTATTACACTTTTTGTGACTCTCTGATATTGAATATAAACAAAAAAAAGGCCGAAGAGAGGATTAATTGAGCATTTATTCATGGAAATTACTGTATAAGCCCTGCATCCACCCTTGTTCCCCTGTCCAGGAGGATGAATCTTTCTGATATTGCCTTCCCATCTCATGTATGGTACCATACCTGCGAGGTACTCAAATGGATTTACAGTTAAAGGACAGAGTTGTGGTTGTAACGGGCGCGGGGAGCGGAGTTGGCGCCGCAGTGGCCCGAGCATTCTGTGAGGAAGAAGCCCGAACAGTCTTCACCGATATCGACGCCCGGGGGGTGCGTCATGCACTGAAGGGGTACGAACACAGGGGGGTGAGCATTGTCTGCGACGTATCCGACCAGAAGGAGGTGTCGCGGCTTTTAAAAGAGGTTGAAAATCGGTTTGGCACCCTTCACATCCTGGTCAACAACGCAGCCGTCAATACGGCCGACTACATAGAGAATATTCGAAAGTGTGACCTCGAGCGTGTGCTCAATATCAACATCCGGGGATACGTGTACACCACCATGGAAGCGATTCCCCTCATGAAAAAAGCGGGGTATGGCAGGCTGATATACATCAATTCTGGTTCCGGGCTGAAGGCCTCGGCCGGTATGTCTCTCTACTCAGCATCCAAATATTTCAACCGGGGGTTCGCGATCTCGAGTGCCCTCGAACTCGGTCAATTCAATATAACCGCAAACTCAATATGCCCGTCTGATATTTATCCTCAGAGCCAAACCCAGGGTGAGGAAAACCTGGTGCCCAAGAGCTGGATGAACGAATCGCTTTTGCGTATTTCCCTCGAAAAGGAAAATGTTTCGTCACTCGACGAGCTCATAGAAAAGAGAAATCAGAAAAATCCCATGCACCGTTCCTGCACAGCGGATGACGTGGCAAACCTTGCCCTCTTCCTTGCCAGCGACTTTGCGGGGTTTATTAACGGTCAGAGTATCGGACTCAATGGCGGTGCAATCCCCTATTAACCTCTGTTAATGGGAATTTTCCTTTTACAATTTTTAATTATTTGTTATTATAGGCTCATGCTCAATTCACCGGTTCTCACACTGAATACAGGTATGGTTCCCATCGACATCTGCAACGTTCGGGAAGCAATAACCCTGCAGGTACTCAACAAGGCTGAGGCAATCAAGGTCGATGAGAACCAGCGCATCAGATCGCAGTATCTGTCGCTCCCCCTGCCCCGCGTAATCATGCTCTTCAACTTTCACAAGATTCCGAGAAAGAAGGTGATTCACTCCCGCCTCAACATCATCTATCGGGACGACATGCACTGCCAGTACTGCGGTAAACGGTACAGCGTGGATGAGCTCACCGTCGATCACGTCATCCCGCTCAGCCGTTGGAAAGAGATGCCCCATAATCCGCCTATCAAGCCCAATTCGTGGGAAAACCAGGTGTGCGCATGCAGGCGCTGCAACACACACAAGGGGAACAAGCTTCTCCATGAATGTCACTTGGAGCTCATAAAAAAACCTGTAGAACCACAGTACATGCCCTATCTCGTCATCTCCAAGCAGAAAGCGAACAAATACGGCTGGATCGAGTTTCTCAAATACAATGTCCGCGTCGTCGATATGATCGATACCGTGCACTAACAAAAAAAGGTGCCCAAGCAATTACGTGATGTGTCCCCATAATTTTTTAAGGGGGTGGAGCAATGGAGAAAAAATCAGGAAGCACGGTACTGAAAACTATCGTGGCCGACATTACAACCCTTGCAATGGATGCGATCGTCAATGCCGCCAACTCAAGCCTCATGGGGGGAGGAGGAGTTGACGGCGCCATTCACCGGGCCGGCGGTCCAGAAATACTGCAGGAGTGCAAAGAGATCGTTGATAAAATAGGAAGACTCCCTACCGGCGAGGCGGTTATCACAACGGCCGGCAGGATGCCCTCGAAGCATGTCATCCATACCGTCGGGCCTGTCTGGCACGGAGGGAGGAAGGGAGAGCCTGAGCTTCTTGGTAACTGCTACCGAAACAGCCTGCAGGCGGCACGGAAGAACGGATTGAGACGGATCGCCTTTCCCTCGATCAGTACCGGCGTATACGGATACCCCGTAGAGGAGGCAGGTGACGTGGCTGTGCGTTCTGTAATCGAAACAATACAGGCGCATCCCGGCGATTTCGATGAAATCCTATTCTGCGGTTTCGATGCAGGAACGGAACGGGAGTATGCCAGAGCGCTTGATGTCGTAGATCTATAGGCCGCAGGCCTGTAGACCACAGACCTATAGGGCCACACCGTTAAATCGATATATCCTCATGAACCAGTCTTCCCGGCAAATACTCATCCTTGACATTTTCCAGGGACCGCAGCGCGTTTATCGATGCACGGGGATTGGCCCGTTCGATCTCCTTCAGCATACGTTTGAACATCTCTCGCTTCATTTCCCTCTCAGCCGGACAGCGGCATGACGCAGCAGGGAAACCGTAGAGTTTCGAGAAATACCGTGTATCCGATTCGGGAATATGGTAGAGGGGACGAATGATGGAGAGCCTGCCCTCGAACAGCTCCTGACTGGGCAGCATGGAGGAAATCTCAGCATGGTAGAACACGTTGAGTAAAAAGGTCTCGATCACATCATTTCGATGATGCCCCAGCGCTATCTTATTAAACCCCATTTTTAAGGCGGTGTCGAAGAGCTCACGCCTTCTGTTACGCGAGCACCAGTAGGAGCCCCCTTTCCTGTCGGGCTCGATGTTCATATGCACAAAATGGAAGGGGTATCCATTCTCTTGCAGGTAATCCTCGAGCACCGAAGAGTCGGTTGCTCCTTCACATTTCAGGTTCGAGACGACGTGCAGCGCCATAATCTCGTACTGGTTTGGATAGAAACCTCTCCTGTCATGCAGTATCTTAAGAAGGGTGAGGCTGTCCTTCCCCCCTGACAGGGCAACAAGGATGCGGTCGCCCTGCTCTATCAGGTTGTACTTTTTGATTGTCTTTCCCACCTTCTTGATGAGGTAATACTCGAATGTGTCACTTTGCTTCATCTTTTTATTCACCATGGGTTTCATGGCATACCCCTTTTATCTGGCTTGGCTTCGTCCCACAGAGCATCGAGTTCCTCAAGAGAGTACTCCTCGATTGACCGTTCCCCCTTCTGCGCAATGCGCTTCTCTATGTACTGGAAACGATTGGAAACTTTCCTTGTGGTCTGTCGCAGTGATTCTTCCGCATTTATATCGAGAAATCGAGCAACATTTACAAGCGAAAAGAGAATATCGCCAAACTCATCCTCGATCCCAGCCTGATCTCCTTCCTTTACCGCTCTATCCAGCTCATCGATCTCTTCATGCACCTTAGCAAAGGCTCCTCCGATTTCTTCCCAATCAAAACCGACTCGTCCGACCTTCTCCTGAATTCTCTGTGCTTTGAGAAGTGCAGGCAAACCATCGGGCACTCCATCGAGGACCGAATTCTTCCCCTCTTCCTTCTTGATCTCCTCCCAGTTCCTCAATACCTCCCGCGAATCTTCTACTTCTACATTACCGAACACATGGGGATGACGACGCTTGAGTTTCTCGACTATGGCAGTGGCCACATCATCCATGGTAAAGCGGCTCTGCTCGGCGGCAATCTGAGCGTGAAACACAATCTGAAGGAGCAGGTCACCAAGCTCCTCTCGAAGCTCATCGTCGTCTTTTCGGTCAATGGCATCGAGCACCTCATAGGTTTCCTCTATTATATAGGGCTTTAGACTCTCATGGGATTGCTCTCGGTCCCAGGGGCAGCCATCTTTTCTGCGAAGCCTTGCCATGACATCTACAAGCTCGTCAAATGCACTCAAAAGTAGCACCTCTCTTTCGCGGTGAATCGAAACCTGTTTTCAGATAAAAGTAATACCATTTACACCGACTACGGAAAATTTAATTGTTTTTAACTACAACTCAACATATATTGGAATTAAAATCACATCAATCTGGTACATGTCCATGAAAAAAGCCATCCTCATATTCATCCTTCTTATTATTGCAGCCGGTGCCGTACTCTATTTCGGATGGGTCAATGTCAAGCCCGGTTTTTTCGGTGTAGCACATTCGACCATAACGGGAACTATAGAATACCCGCTTGAATCAGGAAAAATACACTGGTTCTGGCAGAAACTCATTCCTAAAAGCTTTCATCTGTACATGGTGGAAAGGGAGCCCCTAGTTCTGTCATTCAAGACAACCTACTCTCTTCCCGGTAGTGAGCAGCTTGAAGAGTTCGGACGATTCGATCTCACCGTGCAGACAAACATCCAGTACAGCATCGAGTATGACGCAGCCCGAAAGCTCATCGACAGCAGTCTCTTTACTGAGTTCGATGACTACTTCGCCGGACTGGTATCCTCCCAGGTGGATGAAGCCGTCGCGGGATTTGTGCTCGAGAACATGATCCGATACACCCAGTATGACGAGGAGATCAGCTACGGCATGCTTAGTGTTCTGGAAGAGAACATTGAGAGAAGAATCAACAATGCGGTCAGAGCCTATGAACTCGAGGATGCCTCCTGGAGCATCACCTATACAGAAGTCCCACAGATCGAACTGTACAACAATGCGCTCAACCGGTATTTCTCGCACCTGGAGAATGTCTACCGCTTCAAGGAGGATGAACTCGACAGGGAATCTGAGTACCTTGTCCGTATGAAGGAAAATGATCTGGAAATTGACCGCTGGGAGAAGTATGGCGAGCTCATTAAGAAATACCCCGAGCTGCTGAAATACTTCTATATAGAGAAGTTCAGCAGACAGGCAGACGTTCTCGTGCTTCCTCAAAATGAGGCGACAGGCTTTCCGAAAATGCTCGAGCCCTGGGATTTCCCTCCACGTGAACCTCCGCAAACCATGGAAAAACCGGCACCATCAATGAAACAGGAGGAAGGAGTAGCGGCACCCCACGATACCGAAGAAACCGAAGAGGAAGCCCTGCTGCCGGATACTGCGGAGAGAGAGCTCTCCCAGGGGGACTCTGCTTCCGAAGACGGGAGAAAATGGTACGAAAAGCTTATATTCTGGAAGCATATCGGCAAACAGGATGGTGAATGAAAATCTGCACACTGAACACAGGTTGACCCATGCCGCTTAAGTACCACAACCTTTACTCACTGAACAAGCTTCAGTATATAAAAGGAAAAAGGCCAAAGGTGGAATGCATATTCTGCGCCATTATCAACAGGGCTGAAGAGGTTGAGAAGCTTCTTGTCTTCGAGGGAAAACACGCGTTTATCAGCGTAAATAAGTATCCCTACAACTCAGGCCATCTGCTCATCTGTCCGAAAAGGCACATTATCGATTACCGTGAACTGACGCAGGATGAAGAACTGGGGATACAGCTTTTGCTGCGCAAAAGCCTCGATGTCCTCGATGCACACTATTCGCCCAGCGGCTACAATATAGGATACAATATGGGCGAATTTGCAGGTGCGAGCCTTCCCCATCTTCACATGCATGTCATCCCTCGATATCCCAACGAGCTCGGATTCATCGACATCGTGGGAGGCGCTAAGATCGTCATAGAAGATCCCGAACAAACCATGAAGAATCTGAGGAAAGCCTTTCAAAGCAGATAGTATCAGGCTGACAGAGTCTTACCTGGAGTATTCACCACAGCGATCAGGCTTCCACTCTTCAGCGAGATCGTTGCCTCATCCTCTGTAATGGTGTTCGACAGTCCCCTGCTCGATGGATGAAGTAATTCATCGTGAAGCGCATATTGAAATCCCCGCATGTCCATTACGTGACAGGGTCCTCCCAGGGCGAGAAGAGAGCAGAGGAAACCTTTTCTATTGCGTAGAACGAGACGCTCATGTATTCCGTGAATCTCTACCCCCTCCTCGATGAATACAGCGTGGTACCTGGTAGAAGCGAGGAGAAGAATATTCGTGAGTTCGTGATCGATACGGCCCCCGAGGGCACCGTACACATACACCTTTTCAGGCGCCATATCAACAGCAGCCTGCATCGCCAGTTCGAAATCCGAAAGGTTCTTCTCGCGTGGATATCGGCGGATCTCGACACCCTTTTCGATCTGCTCGTCCTGCAATGAGTCGAGATCACCAACAACCAGGTCGGGTTTGATTCCCGACTGCTGTGCAAGTCGATACCCTCCGTCTGCACAGATAACTACATCAGGCCTGTGCCGAAAGGATTCGAAGTGCTTTCTGTAAAAAGGGGCTGAGGATGGATTTCCGTTAAGAAAAATGAACGCATTCATAGGTCAGCCGCAGGTCCTCCTCTGTGGGAATATTCAAAGGCTGTCACAGGAAGCTCGTCTTCCCTGGAACATTTCACTATTGTATCAGGAAAATTACCTAAAGGAAAATTATTATACACCGAAGCACATAGTAGGACAGGGATAGTCCAATAACCATAATCAAGGAGGATGGTATGGTAATCAACCACAACCTTCCCGCGATCTTCGCGAAC